>NZ_JBHWKX010000002.1:295246-368149 GCF_042730885.1 Streptomyces sp. NPDC059909 | reverse complement strand
TGCTCACCGACAACATCGCCTACCAGGACCTCGGCGGCGCTTACTTCACTCAACGCGACCCCGAACGTGCCACCCGCCGGGCCGTCACCCAGCTCGGCTACACCGTCACCCTCAACCCGAGGGAGACAGCAGCCTGACGACCGGCAGACCCGGACACCCGGCGGCCCTCAACGGCCACCGGGCACCTAGCCCTGCCCACACCCAACCTGACCTGCTGGTATTTACGCGTCAGAGCGATTGTCAGTGGTGGCCCCCACGATGGACACATACGGCCACAGCGCCGTCACACGACGACAGGAGGTTCGTCATGGCCAGCACGTACGCCACTGCCGCACGCCGGCTCCGCGCAGGCGGCCCTGCACCCTCACTGCCCGGTTCCTCGCAGGGCGGTCCCGCGAGCGATGTCCACCCCGTGCCGCGGCGTTCATCCGCCCCGCCCGCCGCCCTCGACCTGCTCGCCCAGGCACGCGCCGGCCTCGACGAGGCCGCCGCCCTGGACACTCCCAACGAGCGGTATGCCACCGCCCATCTCGCCGCGCTGCGCACCGCGGCGGCCGTCCTCGCCGTCCGCGGCCGGCCCGAGACCACACCGCGCCGCCGGGCCCGCATAAGGTCCGCCTGGGAAGTGCTCCCCGAGATAGCCCCCGAGCTCACGGAATGGAGCGCGCTCTTCGCCTCCGGAGCGCGGCGCAGGGCACGCGCGGAAGCGGGCATCCAGGGAGCCGCCACCAGCCGCGACGCCGACGATCTGCTGCGCGACGTGGCCATGTTCCTGCGCCTGGTCGAGCGGATGCTCGTGCTCCAGCCGGTGCTGCCCCGGCCGAGGCCCCAGCCCGGGCCGGAGCACAGGCCGGAGTAGCGGTCCGAGTCCGGGCCGGCGCCCATGCGGGATCAGCCGGGGGCGGGAGGCGCCGTGGGATGACCGGGACGCCCCGCTGAGGCAATAGGGTGGAGCGAGCTTGCACCGTTCACGCCCCGCCCGCCGGGGCGGCACCGCGCCGAGGAGTCAACTGCCGTGCCGGACCAGACGCTCCCCCGAGGGCCTCGCCCTGGAGGGACCCCTTCCCGGGCCTCCCTCCGTACCGCCGTGGTCTGGGACGTCCTCAGGGAAGCCCTCGACCGCCGGGTCAAGGCGACCGGCAGGGACGCCCTGGACGTCCTCGACACCGGCGGCGGCTCCGGCAACTTCGCGGTGCCCGCCGCCCGCCTCGGCCACCGCGTCACCGTGGTCGACCCCAGCCCCAACGCCCTGTTCGCGCTGGAGCGCCGGGCCGCCGAGGCCGGTGTCGCGGACCGCGTGACCGGCGTCCAGGGCGATGTCCACGGCCTCTTCGACGTGGTCGGGCGCGACGGCTTCGACATCGTGCTCTGCCACGGCGTGCTGGAGTACGTCGACGACCCCGCCGAGGGGGTGCGGAACACCGCGGAGGCACTGCGCCCCGGCGGATCGCTCAGCCTGCTCGCCGCGGGGCTCGGCGGTGCCGTCCTCGCCAGGGCCCTGGCCGGACACTTCACCGAGGCCCGCCATGCGCTCAGCGACCCGGCGGGCCGCTGGGGCGCGGGCGACCCCGTGCCGCGCCGCTTCACCGCCGAGCAGCTCACCGAACTGGTCGCCGCGGCAGGCATGGAGGTCGGATCCGTGCACGGTGTGCGGGTCTTCGCCGACCTGGTTCCGGGCGTCCTCGTGGACACCGAGCCCGGCGCGCTGGACGCCCTCCTCAAGCTGGAGGCGGCCGCCGCCGAACTCCCCTCGTTCCACTCGGTCGCCACGCAGCTCCACGTCCTGGCCGAGAAGCGCGGCTGACGCGTCGCTGATCAGCGACGCAGCCGCAGACGGAGTACGCCGCAGGCCACCCGAACGGGGCGTTCGCCCCGTATGATCGGGGGACACGATCCGGCATGACGGATCGGCGGTTGGGGAATCAACGCTTCAGCAGTCGACCCGGCATGGCGGCCCCGAACAGCGAATTGGCGTAGAGGGCGGGTTTCACGGGGGCGATTCCCTGCCTATCCTGAAAGGGCCGCTTACCGGTCGCCCCCAGCGACCGACGACTAGGAGGACTCCGTGCCGCTCTCGGAGCACGAGCAGCGAATGCTCGAGCAGATGGAGCGAGCGCTGTACGCCGAAGATCCCAAGTTCGCGACAGCGCTCGAGGGAAGCGGGCTGCGTACGTACACCCGGCGACGGGTCTACCAGGCGGTCGCGGGCTTCCTGGTGGGTATCGCGCTCCTCATGGCCGGAATGGTCACCACGGTGATCTGGATCAGCGTGGTGGGCTTCCTCGTCATGCTGGGCTGTGCGGTCCTGGCGGTCACCGGGTGGCGCAAGGCACCCAAGCCGGGCGAGCAGGCCCCCGGGGCTCCGGCCGCGCGTCGGCAGCCCAAACAGCGCCGGTCGATGATGGACCGGATCGAGCAGCGGTGGCAGCGCCGCCGCGACGAGCATGGTGGCCAGTGAGCCTCCGAAAGCACTGAACTTCTCTCCGATCTTCGCCGTGCGGGCGCGAGCGCGTCCCGCACGGCGGGCTTGTACGGGTGAGGGGTGACCGCAGTTCAGCGGTCACCCCTCACCCGTTTGCCGTTCCCCCGTTCGACACATTCACCCGTTCGGCGTAATCGGCGTCATGGCGCACCCGCGAAGTGTGCTGGTGAACCGGGCTGGGAGCGGACCGCAACCGGACCAGGACCGGACCGGACCAGGACACGACCAGGACAGGACCAGGACAGGACCAGGACCGGATCGGACCAGGACCGGGCCGGGTGGTCGGCCGCCCCGGCCCGGTCCGTCGCGTCATCCCTGACCGCGTTGCCGCGAGAACCTGCGCAGCTGCCCCGCCACCTGGGCCACGGCCCGGTCACGGGCGGCCGCCAAGCGGTCCGTGGTCGCGTTCCACCGAGCCGAGAGCGCCCACACGACCCGTACCGACGAGGGCGGCAACAGCAGCGCCCTCAGCCGCGTGCCCCGGCTCGCCTGCGCGGACAGGCCCGCACGGACCCGCCTGGCGTCCTCGGCGAGCCCCGCGCCCGGCCGTGGCTCGGGCGCGTACAGCACCTGCTCCACCGCCTGGGCCACCCGGTGCACCGAGTCGGCGGGAGCACCCTCCAGCCGGCCGAGCCGCACGATCCGGGCCGCGGCCTTGCGCGGCGTCTGCGACTCGTCCGGCGGGATGCCGTGATCCCAGGCCGAATCGGAGATCTCGTGCCAGGCGGCCAGCGTCCGCGCGGACGCCTCCTCCAGCGCGTACCCGTCGGCGCCCGCGGGCGCCCACGTGCCACCGTCCTCGGCGAGCTGTCCGTCAGCGGCGGCCCCGCCCCCGCCGGCAGCCGCCTTCTTCCCGCGCACATGGGCGTCGGAGTTCAGCCGCCTCGTCCGTACCCGCAGCCGCAACAGCATTGGCACCAGCGGTACGAGCAGCACGCAGATCCCGGCCAGGACCCACTGCAGGATCGTCCAGAGCGACGGCCCCTGCTCCACGGCCGACACGACGTCGCGCGGCGCCGCGGCGCCGCACTCATCGAGCGCCTTCTCCTGCCGCGAGCAGGTCGAGGACTGCGACGGGGCGACCGGCGCCTCGGCCGACGCGCTCGTGTCGGGCTGCGCCGCACCGGTCGGCGCGCCGGACGGCGCCTCGGCCCGGGCGTAGTCCGGAGCGGTGCCCCGGGTCGGCGTCGGCTCGAACCGGGTCCACCCGGCACCTTCGAAGTACAGCTCGGGCCAGGCGTGCGCATCGCGGTTGCTCACCGACATCGCCCCGCCCGCCACCGGCGAACCGGGAGTGAAGCCCACGGCGACCCGCGCCGGTATCCCCAGCGTCCGGGCCATCGCGGCCATCGAGAACGAGAAGTGGACGCAGAAGCCTTCCTTCGCCTTCAGGAACCGGGAGATGCCCTGCACACCCCCGCCCGACTCCACCTGGGTGCTGTATGAGAAGCCGCCGTCCACGGCGAACCAGTCCTGGAGCTTGACCGCGCGCTCGTAGTCGTTCGCCGCGCCCTTCGTCACCCGGGCCGCAGTGGCCCGCACGTCGGCCGGCAGCGAATCGGGCACCTGCGTGTACTCACGCAGCAGTGCGGCCGGCGCCTTGGGCGCCGCGGCGAGATCCTCGCGGGTCGGGTTCACCTGCAGGCTGGTGACCGAGTACTGCACACCGCTCGTCGTCTGGCCGCCGTCGCCGATCACCGTCCGCCGGGCCGGGTCGAAGCGCCACCTGCCCTCGATGTTCAGCTTCGTCGCCGGATACGGCATCGGCAGCCAGCCCTGCTTGTACGAACCGGCGGCCGAGATGTTCGTCCTGACCTCGGTCGAACCGACCCCGGCGCCCAGGCCGTCGGGCCGGGGGAGCTCCTCGGGGATGCCCGTGACCGGGCGCACCGAGAACTTCCAGGCGCCGCCGTCGAACTGGTCCAGCGCCATGATCCGCAGATACATGTCGCCGTTGTCCTGCGCGTTGGTCTTGTACTTCAGCCACTCGCGCTCCTCGGGCTGATTGAGCGTGTCCTGCAGCGTCACCACGGGGTTCACCGCGTCGATCGTGCCGCCGCCGCCCGCGCCCCCGCCCGCACCGTTGCCCGCGCCGCCGAGCAGCCCGCCGCCCAGCGTCGCGGGAGCGGCCAGCGCGACGCCCAGGGCGACCGCGCCGATCCGCCTGCCGGTGCGCACCGGGGCCTGCGCGGTACCGCCGCCCGCCTCGAACCCGCCCGCGCTCCGGCCCGCGGCACGCGGCGCCCCGCCGAACACACGGCCCCACTGCGACAGCCGGTCCCGGCCCTCCGCCAGCAGAAGCAGCAGATAGCCCGTCGCCGCCGACAGGAACCAGAGCCTGTTGGCACCGCCGCCGGACAGCCCCGCGGCCACCGAGTACAGCGCGAGCAGTGGAAGGCCCGCCGGGGCCGCACTGCGGTACGTCACCGCGAGCGCGTCCACCGCCAGACCGATCAGCAGCACCCCGCCGACCAGCATCAGCCGGATGCCGTCCGTGGCCGGTGCCGGCGTCGCGTACCGACTGACGTCCGCGCCGCCCGAGGTCAGCAGCTCACCGAGGCGGAGGAACGCGTCGGGACCCGGCAGCAGGCCGATGAGGGCCTCCTCCCGGGCGAAGAGCAGCGTCAGCATCAGCAGCGTGACGAGCGCCTGCACGGCCACTGTCAGCGGCCGGGCCAGCGGCACCCGCCGGGCCAGCGCGCCGACCCCGCTCTGCACCGCCAGCAGGAACCCGGCCTGCACGATCCAGGTCACCTGATCGACCAGCGGCAGCAGAGCGCCCGCCGCCATCAGCGTGGCGGCGAAGGCGCACAGGGCCAGCCTTCCGCGACCGCTCATGCCCATCCCCCAGAAAGACTGTTCGTACCGCCCGCGGGAGTGGAGTGCGACTGCTCCCGCGACGCCTGCCGCCACAGCTCCGACAGGGCCGCCCCGGGCGGCACGGCCACCGCCGTCCACCCGGCCTCGCGCAGCCCCCGCAGCCGCTCGTCGACCGCGCCCGCCACCGCGCCGCTCGTCACCCACTGGCCGCTGTCCAGGACGAAGGCCACGGCGGCGCCGCTGCGCTGCCGCATCCGCGCCGCCACGGCGGCCTGCTCCTCGTCGAGATCACCGACGAAGGCGACCAGCAGCCCCTCGTTCCCGCCGCGCAGCACGTCGTACGCGCGCGACAGACCCGCACCGTCCGAGTGGTCCACGACCGCGAGGGTGTCCATCATGAGCCCCGCGGAGTCCGCGGAATCCTGTGTCGACCCGGCGAAGCCCTCCGCACCCGCGGCGGGCACCGAACTCCCCGTGTCCGTCAGCAGCCGCACCGCGAAGCCCCGCTCCAGCATGTGCACCAGCACCGAGGCCGCCGCCGACACCGCCCATTCGAAGGCCGAATCGGGGCCCGCCCCCTGGTAGGCGATGCGGCGGGTGTCCAGCAGCACCGTGCACCTGGCCCGCTGCGGCTGCTCCTCGCGGCGCACCATCAGCTCGCCGTAGCGCGCGGTGGAGCGCCAGTGCACCCGGCGGAGATCGTCACCGTGCCGGTACTCACGCGGGATGACGTCGTCCTCGCCGGCCAGCGCCAGCGAGCGCTGCCGCCCGTCGCCGTACCCCGCGGCCTCGCCCGCGAGCCGCACCGGCGGCAGCGGCTCGGTCCGCGGGACGACCGTGAGCGTGTCGTGGGCGCTGAAGGAGCGCGTCAGCTCACACATCCCGAACGGATCGCTCAACCGCAGCTGCAACGGGCCGAGCGGATAGCGCCCGCGCAGATCCGAGCGGACCCGGTAGGACACCTCTCGCCGGCCGCCGGGCTCGACCCGGTCGAGCACGAACCGGGGCCGCGGCCCCAGCACGTACGGCACGTGGTCCTGGAGCATCAGCAGGCCCGTGTGCATCCGCGACACGTTGTCGATCCGCAGATGTACCCGCGCCTCGGACCCGGCGGGCACCCGTGACGGGGAGAGCCGCCGGCTGCTCGCGACCCGGTAGCGCGTGCGGTACAGCACGGCCACGCAGAGCAGGGGCAGCAGGCCGAGCAGCAGTCCGACCCGGAGCAGATCGCCCTGCCCCAGCACGTACGCGCACACCGCCGCGGCCACGCCGGCCGCCAGGAAGGAACGGCCGCGTGTGGTCAGCCCGCCGAGAGCCGCCCGCAGACCGCCTTTGTCCTCGTCGCCGGCGGCAGGGCTCCCGGCCGCCATCACGGCCGCCGGATGCCGGGCCGCTGCTGGCCGTAGACCGGACCGCCGGGCATCTGCCGGGCCGCACCGCCGTAGCCGCTGTCGTTGCCCGAGGTGGGCACGGGGATGCGCTGGAGGATCTCCAGCACGACCTGCTCGGCCGTGCGGCGGTTCAGCTGGGCCTGGGCTGTCGGCAGCAGCCGGTGTGCCAGCACGGGCACGGCGAGCGACTGCACATCGTCCGGCAGGGCGTAGTCCCGGCCGGAGAGCGCCGCCGATGCCTTCGCGGCGCGCAGGAGATGCAGCGTGGCACGCGGCGACGCGCCGAGTCGCAGATCGGGGTGATTACGGGTCGCGGCGACCAGCTCCACCGCGTACCGCCGCACGGATTCGGCGACGTGGACCGTGCGCACCGCGTCGATCAGCTTCCCGATGTCATGGGCGTGCGCCACGGGCTGAAGATCGTCGAGCGGCGACACCGAACCGTGCACGTCGAGCATCTGGAGCTCGGCCTCGAGGGTCGGATACCCCATCGACACCCGGGCCATGAAGCGGTCCCGCTGTGCCTCGGGCAGCGGATACGTGCCCTCCATCTCCACGGGGTTCTGGGTGGCCACGACCATGAAGGGGCTGGGCAGCTCGTAGGTCTGCCCGTCGATGGTGACCTGCCGCTCCTCCATGGACTCCAGCAGTGCGGACTGCGTTTTCGGCGACGCGCGGTTGATCTCGTCGCCGATCACTATCTGCGCGAAGATCGCGCCCGGCTTGAACTCGAAGTCCCGCCGCTGCTGGTCGTAGATCGACACGCCCGTGATGTCCGACGGCAGCAGGTCCGGCGTGAACTGGATCCGCCGCACCGAGCAGTCGATGGACCGCGCCAGCGCCTTGGCCAGCATCGTCTTGCCCACGCCCGGCACATCCTCGATGAGCAGATGTCCCTCGGCGAGCAGCACGGTCAGCGAAAGCCGTACGACCTCAGGCTTGCCCTCGATCACACCCTCGACCGACCTGCGGACACGCTCCGCTGTGGTGGTCAGATCTGTGAGGCTCGCTCGATCGTCATAGGTCGTCACCCGGCCCTCCTCGGCCCGTTCCATGGGCCGATGCGCTGTCTACGGCACGGCCCACCCCAAAACACGGACACCCCCTCCGGTCGGTTCCGCAGAGGTGCCACACCCGCATTCTTGTTGCCGTTACCGCTTCGTGTCACTCGACTGTGGACAACTGGACGCGATATGTCTGCGGTTGGTCCTTTTCGCCGGTCACACGGCGGGGTCGATCTCCCGCAGCAGACCGCTCGTGACGTCGAAGACGAAGCCGCGGACGTCGTCGGTGTGCAGCAGGAACGGCGAGGTGCGCACCCGCTGCATCGACTGCCGCACATCCTGGTCGACGTCACGGAAGGCCTCCACCGCCCAGGCGGGCCGCTGCCCGACCTCGTCCTCCAGCTCGTGCCGGAAGTCCTCGGTCAGACTCTCCAGACCGCAGTTGGTGTGGTGGATGAGTATCACGCTGCGGGTCCCGAGCGCGCGCTGGCTGATGGTGAGCGAGCGGATCACGTCGTCCGTCACCACACCGCCGGCGTTGCGGATGGTGTGGCAGTCACCCAGCTCCAGGCCGAGCGCCGCGTGCAGGTCGAGCCGGGCGTCCATGCACGCCACCACCGCGACGCGGAGGACGGGCCGCGCGTCCATGCCGGGGTCGGCGAACCCCGCGGCGTAGCGCGCGTTCGCTTCGACGAGCCGGTCGGTGACCGTGCCGTGCTCGAGGGCGGCGTCTGCGGGGAGGTGCGCGGAGGTCGACATGCCTATGACGGTAATGGCCACAGCGCCCATGGGCTCGCTGTGAGAGCGGACAAAGAACGTCAATGAGGCTTGTTGTGACGTAACCCACAGGCGTGACCGGCCGTGGCCCATATGGGTGAGGTGTCCCGATTGTCGCCCTGGCATCGGACGGCCCCTGCGACGCGCCAGCCGGTTGATTGACCGGCCGGGCCAGTGGACTAGAGTGACGCGGAGTTCACGGACACATCCTGCACATTTCCATGATTTTCCCGCGTGTGCGGCAGCGGCATACGTACGCCCCGGACCCCGCGCGCGTCGGACCTGAGAGGGCGCATTGAGCCAGCGACACGTCCCGGTGATGCTCCAGCGGTGCCTGGACCTGCTGGCACCCGCCCTGGAGCGGCCCGGAGCCGTCGTCGTCGACTGCACCCTCGGCCTCGGCGGACACAGCGAGGCCCTGCTCACCCGCTTCCCCGAGGTACGCCTCGTCGCGCTCGACCGTGACAAGGAGGCGCTGCGGCTGTCCGGCGAGCGACTCGCCCGCTTCGGGGACCGTGCCACCCTCGTGCACGCCGTCTACGACGAGCTGCCGGACGTCCTCGGCCGGCTCGGCATCAGCGGCGTCCAGGGAGTCCTCTTCGACCTCGGCGTCTCCTCCATGCAACTCGACGAGGCCGACCGCGGCTTCGCCTACGCCCAGGACGCCCCGCTCGACATGCGCATGGACCAGACGACCGGGATCAGCGCGGCGGAGGTCCTCAACACCTACCCCGCCGGTGAGCTGGTGCGGATCCTGCGCGCATACGGCGAGGAGAAGCAGGCCAAGCGGATCGTGGCGGCGATCGTGCGGGAGCGCGAGAAGGAGCCCTTCACCAACAGCGCCCGCCTCGTCGAACTGATCCGCGACGCCCTGCCGCAGGCCGCCAAGCGCACCGGAGGCAACCCCGCGAAGCGCACCTTCCAGGCCCTGCGCATCGAGGTCAACGGCGAGCTGACGGTCCTGGAAGGGGCCGTCCCGGCGGCGGTGAAGGTCCTCGCCGTCGGCGGCCGGATCGCGGTCCTCTCGTACCACTCGCTGGAGGACCGGCTGGTCAAGCAGGTCTTCGCGGCGGGCGCCGCCAGCACGGCGCCGCCCGGACTGCCCGTCGTCCCCGAGCGCTACCAGCCGCGGCTGAAGCTGCTCACCCGCGGCGCCGAGCTCCCCACCGAGGAGGAAGTCGCCGAGAACCGCCGCGCGGCGCCCGCACGCCTGCGCGGTGCGGAGCGGATCCGCGAGGACGAGCAGTGACGGAGGCCGGGCGATGACGGCAGTGACGGGGACAGCGGCGGCAGGGCCAGCGGCGGCAGGGCCAGCGGCGTCGGTGGCAACCGTGTCGGTGGCGGCCGCGTCAGGGACGGCGTTCGTGGCGGCGTCAGCAGCCGGGTGAGGGAGGGCATGTGGTGAGGATGGCCGCCGGACAGCTCAAGGGGCGCGCCGCGCGGCTCGCGCGGCTGATGCCGTCCGGGCCGAGTTCCGCCGCCCGCACCCCGTTCGTCCTGCTCGTCGTCCTCCTGCTGGGCGGCGGCCTGATCACCCTCCTGCTGCTCAACTCGTCCCTCAACGAGGGCTCCTTCAAGCTGAGCGAGCTGAAGAAGAAGACCACGGAGCTCACCGACCAGGAACAGGAGCTCCAGCGGGACGTGGACAGCCGCTCGGCCCCCGACGCGCTGGAGCGGCGCGCACGCGAGCTCGGCATGGTGCCCGGCGGCAACCCCGCGTTCCTCAACCCGGACGGCACGGTCGGGGGAGTGCCCCGGAAGAGCACCGCGGCCCCGTACACCCCGCCACCCGCCGCCCCGACCCCGGCCGCCGTCGAGCCCTCGGCGCCCACGACACCCTCCACAGCCCCGACACCTACGACACCCACCAAAGCCCCGACACCCACCACGTCCGTGACGCCGAAGCAGCCCCCCACGACCTCCGGCAGGTGACGCAGTGCCCTCCCAGGAACCTCCGCGCCGCCGGGTGCCGGGCCCCGCGCGCCCCGCCGGCCCCGCGAACCGCCCCCGCCCCGCGCCGCGCCGCCCCCGCCCGGCCGCGGGACCCCACCGGATCCGCCTCGGCAGCCCCCGCCCCCGGCTGCGGCTCGTCAGCCTCGCCCTCGGCCTCACGATGCTGGCGTTCGTCGTCCGCCTCCTCCAGGTGCAGGCCGTCGACGCGAGCACGTACGCCGCCATGGCCGAGAAGAACCGCTACATGAGCCACAAGCTGGCCGCCGAGCGGGGCAAGATCACCGACCGGTCCGGGATCGCCCTCGCGACCAGCGTCGACGCGTACGACATCACGGCCGACCCGAAGATGTTCACGCCCAAGGAGAGCAGGACGCCGGACGCGCCCGAGCAGGCCGCCGCGCTGCTCGCGCCGATCCTCGGCAAGGACGCGTCGGAGCTCGCGAACAAGCTGAAGACCCCCAAGTCCCGCTACACCGTCCTGGCCCGCCGCCAGACCCCGCAGGTCTGGAACCAGATCAAGGACCTCAAGAGCGTCTTCGCCGAGAAGGCCAGGGCCGACAAGGCCAAGGGCGGCCCCGGAGCCAACGTCCTCGCCGGCGTCTTCCAGGAGACCAGCAGCAAGCGCGTCTACCCCAACGGCGACCTCGCCGCCGGGATACTGGGCTACGTCAACGCCGACGGCCGCGGCGCCGGCGGACTCGAGTCCATGCTCGACGAGGACCTCGCGGGCAAGGACGGCCAGATCACCTACGCCCAGTCCGGCGGCCACCGCGTCCCCACCGCGGGGGCCCGCGAGCAGCCCGCCGTCCCCGGCTCGGACATCGAGCTGACCATCGACCGCGACATCCAGTGGGCCGCCCAGCGGGCGATCGCCGACCAGGTCGCGAAGTCCCGTGCCGACCGCGGCTACGTCGTCGTCCAGAACGCCAGGACCGGCGAGGTCCTCGCCCTGGCCAACGCCCCCGGCTTCGACCCCAACGACATCTCCCAGGCCAACGCCGCCGCCATGGGCAACGCCGCCCTCCAGGACGTGTACGAACCGGGCTCCACCAGCAAGGTCATGTCCATGGCCGCCGTCCTGGAGGAGCGGGCGGCCGTCCCCGGCACCCATGTCACCGTCCCCAACCGGCTGCACCGCGGCGACCGGCTCTTCAAGGACGACATCGACCACCCGACCTGGTACCTGACGCTCAACGGCGTCCTCGCCAAGTCCAGCAACATCGGCACGATCCTGGCGACCGGGCAGCTCGGCAAGACCCAGCCGGAGGCCAACAAGGTCCTGTACTCGTATCTGCGGAAGTTCGGCATCGGCAGCCCGACCGGGCTCGGCTACCCGGGAGAGTCGCCCGGCATCCTGGCGAAGCCGCAGGACTGGTCCACCTCGCAGCAGTACACGATCCCCTTCGGCCAGGGCCTGTCGCTCAACGCCATGCAGGCGGCGTCGGTCTACTCGACCATCGCCAACGGCGGCGTACGCATCGAGCCCACGCTGGTCCGCGGCACCCAGGGACCCGACGGCCGCTTCACCCCGGCCCCCGCGCCCTTGAAGACCCGCGTGGTCAGCGAGAAGACCGCCAGGACCCTTGCCACGATGCTGGAGTCGGTCGTCGGCGACGAGGAGGGCACCGGCACCAAGGCCCAGATCCCCGGCTACCGCGTCGCCGGCAAGACCGGCACGGCCAACAGGGTCGACCCGGAACTGGGCCGCTACAAGGGCTACACCGCCTCCTTCGCGGGATTCGCGCCCGCCGACGACCCGCAGATCACGGTCTACTGCGCCATCCAGAACCCGACCAAGGGCAGCTACTTCGGCGGCCAGATCTGCGGACCCATCTACAAGAAGGTCATGGAGTTCGCCCTCAAGACCCAGCAGGTCGCACCGACCGGCAAGACACCCGCACGCCTGCCCGTCACGTTCACACCGGGCGAGTGACCCGGGAGGTACCGCCAGTGACAACGATCACGCCCGACTCCGGGAACCACGCCCCCCGGACCCCCTCATTTAGCAACGCTCCCGGTGCGCCCGGTACGCTCACCGCCGTGCCCCACGCTGATCAGTACCGAACCGCCCCGCCCCGTCCGGCCGAGGTCCGCCCGGTCCCCCTCGCAGAGCTGGCCGACCGGCTGGGGGTCGAGCCCCCGGGCTCCGGCGCGGTCACCGGCATCACGCACGACTCGCGGGCGGTGCGCCCCGGGGACGTGTACGCCGCACTGCCCGGCGCCCGTCTCCACGGCGCCGACTACGTCGCCCAGGCCAAGGAGCTCGGCGCGGCGGCGATCCTCACCGACCCGACCGGCGCCGAGCGCGCGGCCGCGACCGGACTGCCGGTCCTCGTCGCCGACGACCCGCGCGGGCGGATGGGCGAGCTCGCCGCCACCATCTACGGGCGGCCCGGCGAGGGCCTGCTCCAGATCGGCATCACCGGCACCTCCGGCAAGACCACCACGGCGTATCTCGTCGAGGGCGGGCTCCGCGGCGCCGGCCACCGCACCGGCCTGATCGGCACCGTCGAGATGCGCATCGACGACGAGCGCATCAAGTCGGAGCGCACGACCCCCGAAGCCACCGATCTGCAGGCGCTGTTCGCGGCGATGCGCGAGCGCGGCGTCGATTCGGTCGCGATGGAGGTCTCCAGCCACGCCCTCGTGCTCGGCCGGGTCGACGGCTGTGTCTTCGACGTCGCCGTCTTCAACAACCTCAGCCCGGAGCACATGGAGTTCCACTCCGGCATGGAGGACTACTTCGGGGCCAAGGCCCAGCTGTTCACCCCGGCCCGCGCACGGCTCGGCGTCGTCAACCTCGACGACGAGTACGGGCAGCGGCTCGTCGCGGAGTCGGGAATCCCCGTCGTCACGTTCTCCGCCGAGGGCCACCCGGA
Source organism: Streptomyces sp. NPDC059909 (assembly GCF_042730885.1). NCBI lineage: Bacteria > Bacillati > Actinomycetota > Actinomycetes > Kitasatosporales > Streptomycetaceae > Streptomyces > Streptomyces sp. NPDC059909. The sequence goes on along the minus strand of NZ_JBHWKX010000002.1, from coordinate 354,843 downwards.
CGCCGACTGGCGGGCCGAGGACGTCGAACTCGGCGCCGTGGGCTCGGTCTTCACCGTCGTCGGTCCCCAGGGCGAGCGGGTGTCCGCCAGGGCGCCGCTGCCCGGTCCGTTCAACGTCGCCAACACCCTCGCCGCGATCGTCACCCTCGCCGTCGCCGGGATCGACCCACAGGCCGCGGCCGAAGGCGTTGCCGCCGTCCCCGGTGTGCCCGGGCGGCTGGAGCGCGTCGACGCGGGTCAGCCGTATCTCGCGGTCGTCGACTACGCGCACAAGACGGACGCCGTCGAATCGGTCCTGCGCTCCCTGCGCAAGGTCACCAAGGGCAAGCTGCACATCGTGCTGGGCTGCGGCGGCGACCGCGACAGGACCAAACGCGGGCCCATGGGCGCCGCCGCCGCCCGTCTCGCCGACACCGCCGTCCTGACCTCCGACAACCCCCGCTCCGAGGATCCCCTCGCGATCCTCGCCGCGATGCTCGCGGGCGCCGCCGAGGTGCCCGCGCACGAGCGCGGCGAGGTCCAGGTCTTCGAGGACCGGGCCGCCGCCATCGCCGCGGCCGTCGCCCGCGCCGAGCCGGGCGACACCGTCCTGGTCGCGGGCAAGGGCCATGAACAGGGCCAGGACATCGCCGGAGTGGTGCGTCCCTTCGACGACCGCCAGGTGCTCCGCGAAGCGATCGAACTCCGTTACAAGAACAGTCAGGGATGAAGCAGTGATCGCCCTCTCCCTCGCCGAGATCGCCGAAATCGTCGGCGGGCAGTCGTACGACATACCGGATCCGGCCCTCCAGGTCACCGGGCCCGTCGTCATCGACTCCCGTCAGGTCGAGGCAGGCAGTCTCTTCGCCGCCTTCGCCGGTGAGCACGTCGACGGCCACGACTACGCGGAACGCGCGGTCGCGACGGGCGCGGTGGCCGTGCTGGCAGCCCGCCCCGTCGGTGTCCCCGCCATCGTCGTCGACGACGTGCAGACCGCACTCGGCGCACTCGCGCGGGCCGTCGTCGAGAAGCTCGGCACCGACGTCGTCGCCCTCACCGGCTCCGCGGGCAAGACCTCCACCAAGGACCTCATCGCCCAGCTGCTCCAGCGCCACGCGCCGACGGTCTGGACGCCCGGCTCCCTCAACAACGAGATCGGCCTTCCGCTCACCGCGCTCCGCGCGACCGCGGAAACCCGCCATCTCGTCCTGGAGATGGGCGCCCGCGGCATCGGCCACATCACGTACCTCACCGGCCTCACCCCGCCGCGCATCGGTCTCGTACTGAACGTCGGCACCGCCCACATCGGCGAGTTCGGCGGCCGCGAGCAGATCGCCCGGGCCAAGGGCGAGCTCGTCGAGGTGCTGCCGGAGGACGGCGTGGCCGTCCTCAACGCCGACGACCCTCTCGTACGCGCGATGGCCTCCCGCACGAAGGCACGCGTCGTCCTGTTCGGCGAGGCGGGCGAAGCGGACGTACGCGCCGAGAATGTCCGTCTCATGCCGAGCGGACAGCCCGCATTCCTGCTTCGCACACCCTCCGGGTGCAGCGACGTGACCTTGCGGCTGTACGGTGAGCACCACGTGTCGAACGCGCTCGCCGCGGCCGCCGTCGCCCATGAGCTGGGCATGTCCGTCGATGAGATCGCCACCGCGCTCTCGGAGGCCGGCACCCTCTCCCGCTGGCGTATGGAGGTCACCGAGCGTCCGGACGGCGTGACGGTCGTCAACGACGCCTACAACGCGAACCCCGAGTCCATGCGAGCCGCGCTGCGTGCGCTCGTGGCCATGGGCGCGGCCGCCCAGGCCACCGGGGGGCGTACGTGGGCGGTGCTCGGCCCGATGGCCGAGCTCGGGGACGAGTCGCTCGCCGAGCACGACGCGGTCGGACGGCTCGCCGTCCGGCTCAACGTCAGCAAGCTCGTCGCAGTCGGGGGCAGGGAAGCGTCCTGGCTGCAACTGGGCGCATATAACGAGGGTTCGTGGGGTGAGGAGTCGGTGCACGTGTCCGACGCGCAGGCGGCGATCGACCTGTTGCGCAGAGAGCTGCGCCCGGGAGACGTGGTGCTGGTGAAGGCTTCCAGGTCGGCCGGTCTCGAGCGGATCGCCCTGGCGCTGCTCGAGAACACTGCTGAGTCTTCTGAGGGGCAGGTCGCCGGCCGATGAGGCAGATCCTCTTCGCGGGGGCCATCGGGCTCTTCCTGACCCTCATCGGCACCCCGCTGCTGATCAAGCTGCTGGCCCGCAAGGGATACGGGCAGTTCATCCGCGACGACGGCCCGCGCAGCCACGGCAGCAAGAAGGGCACGCCCACCATGGGCGGCATCGCCTTCATCCTGGCCACGCTGATCGCGTACGCCCTCACCAAGGTGATCACCGGCGAGGACCCGACGTTCTCCGGTGTGCTGGTGCTCTTCCTGATGGCAGGGATGGGCCTGGTCGGCTTCCTCGACGACTACATCAAGATCGTCAAGCAGCGGTCGCTGGGTCTGCGGGCCAAGGCGAAGATGGCAGGACAGCTGATCGTCGGTATCGCCTTCGCGGTGCTGGCGCTGCAGTTCGCCGACATCCGCGGTCAGACCCCGGCCTCCACCAAGCTGTCGTTCGTCACCGACTTCGGCTGGTCCATCGGCCCGGTGCTGTTCGTGATCTGGGCGCTGTTCATGATCCTCGCCATGTCGAACGGCGTGAACCTCACCGACGGTCTGGACGGTCTGGCCACCGGTGCGTCCGTGATGGTCTTCGGCGCGTACACCTTCATCGGGCTCTGGCAGTTCCAGGAGTCCTGCGCCAACGCGATGACGCTGACCAACCCCAACGCCTGCTTCGAGGTGCGCGACCCGCTCGACCTCGCGGTCGTCGCCTCCGCGCTGATGGGCGCCTGCTTCGGCTTCCTGTGGTGGAACACCTCACCGGCCAAGATCTTCATGGGTGACACCGGCTCGCTCGCCCTCGGCGGCGCGCTCGCGGGCCTCGCGATCTGCTCCCGCACGGAGCTGCTGCTCGCCCTGCTCGGCGGCCTGTTCGTGCTGATCACCATGTCCGTGGTGATCCAGGTCGGCTCCTTCAGGCTCACCGGGAAGCGCGTCTTCCGAATGGCCCCGCTGCAGCACCACTTCGAGCTCAAGGGCTGGTCGGAAGTTCTGGTCGTGGTCCGTTTCTGGATCATTCAGGGCATGTGCGTCATTGTGGGTCTGGGAATCTTCTACGCGGGCTGGGCGGCCGACAAGTGACTGAGCCGGGCTGGGAGGGCAAGCGCGTCACCGTCGCCGGGCTGGGCGTGAGCGGCATTCCCGCCGCCCGCGTCCTGCACGGCCTCGGTGCGGTCGTCACGGTCGTCAACGACGGCGACGACGAGCGCTCGCGGGCGCAGGCCGCCGAGCTGGAGGCGGAGGGCATCACCGTCCGCCTCGGTGACGGGTCGACCCTGCCGGAGGGCACCGAGCTGGTCGTCACGGCGCCCGGCTGGAAGCCCGACAAGCCCCTGTTCGCCGCGGCCGCCGAGGCGGGCGTCGAGGTCTGGGGCGACGTCGAGCTGGCGTGGCGGCTGCGGGGGCCCGACGCGGCGCCCTGGCTCGCGGTCACCGGTACCAACGGCAAGACCACGACGGTCCGGATGCTCGCCTCCATCCTGGAGGCGGCGGGCCTGAGGACGGCGGCCGTCGGCAACATCGGCGTATCGCTCCTCGACGCCGTCCTCGGTGACGAGAAGTACGACGTCCTCGCCGTCGAGCTCTCCAGCTACCAGCTGCACTGGGCGCCCTCGCTGCGTGCCCACTCCGCCGCCGTGCTCAATCTGGCGCCGGACCACCTCGACTGGCACGGCTCCATGGAGGCGTACGCCGCTGACAAGGGCCGTATCTACGAAGGCAATACGGTCGCCTGCGTCTACAACGTCGCCGACCCCGCGACCGAGGACCTCGTGCGCGAGGCGGACGTCGTGGAGGGCTGCCGCGCGATCGGCTTCACGCTGGGGACGCCCGGGCCCTCGCAGCTGGGTGTCGTGGACGGGATCCTGGTGGACCGCGCCTTCGTGGAGAACCGGCAGAAGCAGGCGCAGGAGCTCGCCGAGGTCTCCGACGTCAACCCGCCGGCCCCGCACAACATCGCGAACGCGCTCGCCGCGGCGGCGCTCGCGCGTGCCTTCGGCGTCGAGCCCGCCGCCGTACGGGACGGGCTGCGGGCCTTCCGACCCGACGCGCACCGCATCGAGTTCGTCGCGGAGGTCGACGGCGTCGCGTACGTGGACGACTCCAAGGCCACCAACACCCATGCCACGGAAGCCTCCTTGGCGGCATACGACCCGATCGTCTGGATCGCGGGCGGACTGGCGAAGGGCGCGACCTTCGACGAACTCGTCGAGAAGTCGGCGAAGCGGCTGCGGGGTGTGGTGCTCATCGGCGCGGACCGGGCTCTGATCCGCGAAGCCCTCGCGCGACACGCGCCCGAGGTCCCGGTCGTCGACCTCGACCGGACCGACACTGGGGCGATGTCGGCGGCGGTCCGCGAAGCGGCGGGGCTCGCGCGGCCGGGGGACACGGTTCTGCTGGCCCCCGCCTGCGCCTCGATGGACATGTTCGCCAACTACAACAAGCGAGGCGAGGCCTTCGCGGACGCGGTCCGCGCCCTCGCCGCCGAGCGCGCCTGACCGGCCCGGTCCCCGCCGCCGCGCCCCGGCGCCGCCGCACCCACCTGGAGGGGACACCACCCATGCCGCCCGACCCCCTGGGACCCCCGACACCCACCACGGGCCACCCCCCCGCGCCTTCGGCTCCCGCCTCGCACGAGCCGGCGGCCTTCTCGCCCGCCGCCGCGCAGGAGCCCACGGCCGTCCCGGCGGTCGCCGGGCCGGAGCCCGGTGCTCTCTCCGCTGTTGCCGGGCGGGAGTCCACAGCCCCCTCGACCCCCGCCGGGCGGGAGCCCGTGGGTCCCTCGGCCGCCGCTGAGCCGGCATCCACGGTTCTCTCCGCCGTCGCCGGGCTGGGGTCTGCGGTCTTCTCGGCGGCCGTCGGGCTGGAGTCCTCGACCTTTTCGGCCGCCGCCGGGCCCGCGCCTGCGGCCCTCTCCGCCGTTGCAGGGCGGGAGCCCGCGGCCTTCTCGCCCGACGCCGTGCAGGAGCCCACGGCCGCCCCGGCCGTCGCCGGGCCGGAGCCCGGTGCTCTCTGCGCTGACGCTGGGCTGGAGTGTGCGGTCCTCTCGCTCGGCGCCGCGCAGCAGCCCGCGGCCTCGCCGGCCGTCGCCGGGCCGGAGTCCTCGGCCTTCTCGGCCGCCGCCGAACCCGCGCCCGCGGCCCTCTCCGCCGTCGCCGGGCGGGAGTCCACGGCCCCCTCGGCCCCCGCCGGGGCGGAGTCCGTGGGCGCCTCGGCACGCGCCTGCGGCGAGCCCTTCCGAGCCGCCGCACGGCTCGCCGACGCACTCGCGGCGCGGGCCGCCGGCCTCGCGCAGGCGCTCGCACCCGCACCCGTCCTCGTGCCCGCCCTCGCCGGCCTGCCCGGCACCGCACTGCGCAGCAGGACCGCCGGCCCCGGATCGAGGCGGCCGCCCGCCGCCCGGAGCGGGGGCCGGGGGAGCGGCACACCCCGGCCGCCCCGCGGCGGCGCGGTCCGGCACGCGTACGAGCAGGCGCGACGCGCCTGGGACCGGCCGCTGACCGCGTACTACGTGATCCTCGGCGCCGGCCTCCTGATCACCGCGCTCGGCCTGGTGATGGTCTACTCCGCGTCGATGATCACCGCGCTGAAGTACTCGCTGCCCTCGTCGTACTTCTTCCGCAAGCAGTTCCTGGCCGCCGTCATCGGCACCGGACTGCTCTTCCTCGCCTCCCGGATGCCCGTCAAGCTCCATCGCGCGCTCGCCTATCCGCTCCTGGTCGGCAGCGCCTTTCTGATGGTGCTGGTGCAGATCCCCGGGATAGGGCAGGCGGTCAACGGCAACCAGAACTGGATCTCGCTGGGCGGCCCCTTCCAGCTCCAGCCCAGCGAGTTCGGCAAGCTCGCCCTGATCCTCTGGGGCGCCGATCTGCTCGCCCGCAAGCAGGAGAAACGGCTGCTCACCCAGTGGAAGCACCTGCTCGTCCCGCTGGTGCCGGTCACCTTCATGCTGCTCGGGCTGATCATGCTCGGCGGTGACATGGGCACGGCCATCATCCTGACCGCGATCCTCTTCGGGCTGCTCTGGCTGGCCGGCGCCCCTACCAGGCTGTTCGGCGGCGTGCTGGCCGTCGCCGGCCTGATCGGGGCCGTCCTGATCAAGACCAATCCGAACCGTATGGCCCGGTTCCAGTGTGTCGGTGCCACGGACCCGGGCCCCGGTGACAGCTGCTGGCAGGCCGTGCACGGGATCTATGCGCTCGCTTCGGGCGGATGGTTCGGTTCCGGGATCGGTGCAAGTGTGGAAAAATGGGGCCAACTCCCGGAAGCTCACACCGACTTCATCTTCGCCATCACCGGGGAGGAACTGGGGCTGGCGGGGACGCTGTCGGTGCTCACTCTCTTCGCGGCTCTAGGCTATGCGGGTATCCGCGTGGCCGGACGCACGGAGGACCCCTTCGTGAGGTATGCCGCGGGAGGTGTGACCACCTGGATCACGGCCCAGGCCGTGATCAACATCGGTGCGGTGCTCGGTCTGCTGCCGATCGCCGGAGTCCCCCTTCCGCTGTTCTCCTACGGAGGCTCCGCCCTGCTGCCGACCATGTTCGCCGTGGGACTGCTGATCGCCTTCGCGCGAGAGGACCCCGCCGCGAAGGCGGCCCTGGCCATGCGGAGGCCCGGGGTGAGATGGAAGACGATGAGACGGCGCGTCAAGGAACGTCCGTCCGGAGAGCGGTGAATTTCGGTGCATGTCGTACTCGCCGGCGGGGGGACCGCCGGCCACATCGAGCCCGCGCTCGCCCTCGCGGACGCCCTGCGCAGGCAGGATCCGGCCGTGGGCATCACGGCCCTTGGCACGGAGCGCGGACTGGAGACCAGGCTGGTGCCCGAGCGGGGCTACGAGCTGGCGCTCATCCCCGCCGTACCGCTGCCGCGCAAACCCACTCCCGAGCTGATCACCGTCCCGGGCCGGCTGCGCGGCACGATCAAGGCCGCCGAGCAGATCCTGGAGCGCACCAAAGCCGACTGCGTCGTCGGTTTCGGGGGCTATGTCGCGCTGCCCGGCTATCTCGCCGCCAAGCGCCTCGGTGTGCCCATCGTCGTCCACGAGGCCAACGCCCGCCCGGGCCTGGCCAACAAGATCGGCTCGCGGTACGCAGCGGCCGTCGCGGTCTCGACCCCGGACAGCAAGCTGCGCGACGCCCGCTACATCGGCATCCCGCTGCGCCGCTCCATCGCCACGCTCGACCGCGCAAGGGTCAGGCCCGAGGCCCGCGCCGCCTTCGGCCTCGACCCCAGCCTGCCGACGCTGCTGGTCTCCGGCGGCTCGCAGGGTGCCCGCCGCCTCAACGAGGTGATCCACCAGATCGCTCCGCTGCTGCAGCGCTCCGGCATCCAGATCCTTCACGCGGTCGGCCCGAAGAACGAAGTGCCGCGCGTGGACAACATGCCCGGAATGCCGCCCTACATCCCGGTACCGTACCTGGACCGGATGGATCTCGCGTACGCCGCGGCCGACATGATGCTCTGCCGCGCGGGCGCCATGACCGTCGCCGAACTCTCCGCCGTCGGGCTCCCCGCCGCGTACGTACCGTTGCCGATCGGCAACGGCGAACAGCGGCTCAACGCCCAGCCGGTGGTCAAGTCCGGTGGTGGACTGCTGGTCGACGACGCCGAGCTGACCCCCGAGTGGATCCAGGGAAACGTGCTCCCGGTGCTCGCCGATCCGCACCGGCTGTACGAGATGTCCCGCGCCGCGGCCGAGTTCGGGCGCCGGGACGCAGACGATCTGCTTGTCGGAATGGTGTACGAGGCGATTTCCGCACGGGCACGCCGATAGGCACAGCGAAGGGCAGGGTGCGGAGCATGGCCGGACCGACGACCGCCGAGCGCGGCACACGGAACCCGAAGGGCTCGTCGTCGGCCGGCCGCTCCGGACGGATGCGCAGAGGACCGGTCTTCCGTCGTCCCGGGCCCCGCGGTCGTCGGGTTCTGCTGACCGGTTCCGCTCTCATCGTGTTCGGCGCGGCCGCAATCTGGTTGCTCTACGGCTCCCCCTGGCTGCGCGTCGAGCGGGTCCGGGCCTCCGGTACGCAGGTTCTGACGCCCCGTGAGGTCGAGAAAGCGGCGGCCGTGCCGATCGGATCGCCGCTCATTTCGGTCGATATGGACCGGATCGAGGCGCGGCTGCGCGAGGAACTGCCCCGTATCGACTCCGTCGAAGCCGAGCGTTCATGGCCGCACGGAATCGCGCTGAAGGTGACCGAGCGAAAGCCGGTACTCCTCATCGGAAAAGGCGTGAAGTTCATCGAAGTGGACGCGAAAGGCGTCCGTTTCGCCACGGTGGACAAAGCACCCAAAGGCGTACCACTGCTGGAATTGACGGCAGATCGGTCACCGAGCCTGCGGCGCTTCGGCGAGCAGCGGCTCGTGACCGAAGCGGTCCGGGTCACCGCCGAACTCCCTGCGCAGGCCGCCAAGGACCTGCGGTCCGTCGAGGTCCGCTCGTACGACTCCATCACCCTGGAACTGACCCGCGGCCGCACCGTGCTGTGGGGCAGCAGCGAGAACGGCGAGGCGAAGGCGCGGGCACTCACCGCGCTGATGAAAGCCTCTCCCGGCGCGGGCCACTTCGACGTGAGCGCGCCCACCGCCCCTGCCGTGTCGGGCAGTTGACGCACATATGCGCAGGCCAGCACCCTGGTTGGTCAGCGCAACGGCTGATCACATAGGGTGAAAAGAAAAACGGGAGGTTCGGCGTGTTCGTTGAACGTGCGCCGCTTGTCGACTTAGTGTCTCGTTCGGAGAGTCCAAGGAGCAGAGACACTGGTAACCCTAAACTTCAACGTTAGGGTTTGGGTCGGCGTTTCGGACCGTCCCATCGGCATCCGTCGTCGCGGCGCGGCCTTCGCGCAGCGGCGACACGTAACTCGAGGCGAGAGGCCTTCGACGTGGCAGCACCGCAGAACTACCTCGCAGTCATCAAGGTCATCGGTGTCGGCGGCGGTGGTGTCAATGCCATCAACCGAATGATCGAGGTCGGTCTCAAGGGCGTCGAGTTCATCGCGATCAACACTGACGCGCAAGCCCTGTTGATGAGCGACGCCGACGTCAAGCTCGACGTCGGCCGCGAACTCACCCGCGGCCTCGGGGCCGGAGCCAACCCGGCAGTCGGTCGCAAGGCGGCAGAGGACCACCGAGAGGAGATCGAGGAGGTCCTCAAGGGGGCCGACATGGTCTTCGTCACCGCCGGCGAAGGTGGCGGCACCGGCACCGGCGGCGCGCCCGTCGTGGCCAACATCGCGCGCTCGCTCGGCGCCCTGACCATCGGCGTGGTCACCCGGCCCTTCACCTTCGAGGGCCGCCGTCGCGCCAACCAGGCGGAGGACGGCATCGCCGAGCTCCGCGAAGAGGTCGACACCCTCATCGTCATCCCGAACGACCGGCTGCTGTCCATCTCGGACCGCCAGGTCAGCGTGCTGGACGCGTTCAAGTCCGCGGACCAGGTGCTGCTCTCCGGTGTCCAGGGCATCACCGACCTCATCACCACCCCCGGCCTCATCAACCTCGACTTCGCCGATGTGAAGTCCGTGATGTCCGAGGCCGGCTCCGCGCTCATGGGCATCGGCTCGGCCCGCGGCGACGACCGCGCGGTGGCCGCCGCCGAGATGGCCATCTCCTCGCCGCTGCTGGAGGCGTCCATCGACGGCGCCCGCGGTGTGCTGCTCTCCATCTCCGGCGGTTCGGACCTCGGTCTCTTCGAGATCAACGAGGCCGCCCAGCTCGTCAGCGAGGCCGCCCACCCCGAGGCCAACATCATCTTCGGTGCCGTCATCGACGACGCGCTGGGCGACGAGGTACGGGTCACGGTCATCGCGGCCGGCTTCGACGGGGGCCAGCCCCCGACCCGCCGGGACAATGTGATCGGCTCTGCCTCCGCCAAGCGCGAGGAGCCCGCGCCCCCGGCCCGCCCGGAGCCCCGCTCCATCGGCGGCCTCGGCACGCTCCCCCCGCGCGAGGAGCCCCCGGTCCCGGCCGAGCCGGCCCCGGTGGGGAACGACAGCTCGCTGTCGGGGAGCGGGTCGGCGCAGGTCCCGCCCGCCAGGCCGTACGACAGCCAGGCCGAAGAGCTGGACGTCCCGGACTTCCTGAAGTGATCTTGAAGTGATACGCGAGCACGACAGCGTGGGCGGCGCGCACTTCGCCTTCACCGACAGGTGGGGCGGGGTGAGCGCCGCTCCGTACGAGGAGCTCAACCTCGGCGGCGCGGTCGGGGACGACCCCGCCGCCGTTCGCGCGAACCGGGACCTCGCCGCCAAGTCCCTGGGGCTCGACCCGGCGCTCGTCGTCTGGATGAACCAGGTGCACGGGCGCGAGGTCGCCGTCGTCGACGGACCGTGGGGAGACGCCCCGGTCCCGGCGGTTGACGCGGTGGTGACCGCCCGGCGCGGACTGCCGCTGGCGGTCCTGACCGCCGACTGCACCCCGGTGCTGCTGGCCGACCCGGTCGCCGGGGTGGTGGGCGCGGCCCACGCGGGCCGCCCCGGAATGGTCGCCGGAGTCGTACCGGCCGCCGTCGAGGCCATGATCGCGCTGGGCGCGGACCCGGCCCGTATCACCGTCCGCACCGGGCCCGCGATCTGCGGACGCTGCTACGAGGTACCCGAGGCGATGCGCGCCGATGTCGCGGCCGTGGAACCCGCCGCCCGCGCCGAGACGAGCTGGGGCACCCCGGCCGTCGATGTCACCGCCGGGGTCCATGCCCAGCTCGAAGCGCTCGGGGTACGGGACCGGAAGGCGTCCCCGGTCTGCACACTGGAATCGGCGGACCACTACTCGTACCGCCGCGACCGCACGACGGGGCGCCTCGCCGGATATGTCTGGCTGGCCGCGCCCTCCCGGGAGGCGACCCCCGGGTCCCCGGCAGGAGAGACCGAAGAATGACCGACCGCAGGACCGAACTCGCCGAGAACCTGGCGCGCGTGGAGGAACGTATCGCCGCTGCCTGTGCGGCGGCCGGGCGCAAGCGCGAGGAAGTGACCCTCATCGTGGTCACGAAGACCTACCCCGCGAGCGATGTGCGGCTGCTCCACGAACTCGGCGTGCGGAACGTCGCGGAGAACAAGGACCAGGAGGCGGCCCCCAAGGCCGAAGCCTGTTCCGATCTGGATCTCACCTGGCACTTCGTCGGTCAGCTGCAGACGAACAAAGTCCGTTCTGTTGCGAGTTATGCCGATGTGGTGCAATCGGTTGACCGAGTAAAGCTCGTTCGCGCACTGTCCGCGGCGGCGGTGCGCGCCGAGCGCGAGTTGGGGTGTCTGATCCAGGTCGCACTCGATGCCGAGTCGGGGCAGCAGGGCGACAGGGGCGGTGTCGCGCCCGACGCAATCGAGGAGTTGGCCGCCGCGGTCGACGACGCACCGGGGCTCCGGCTTGACGGACTGATGACCGTAGCGCCACTCGCAGGGCTCTACGCGGGGCGCCAACAGGCGGCCTTCGAGCGGCTGATGGAATTCTCATCAAGCCTGCGCGCGGACCGTCCGGCTGCGAACATGGTGTCAGCAGGGATGAGTGCGGACCTCGAAGAGGCCGTGGCGGCCGGAGCGACACATGTGCGCGTCGGTACGGCGGTACTCGGAGTCCGACCCCGGCTCGGGTAACGTCGCGAAGCAAGTCGGACCACAGCAGAAAATATGGTCATTTCCGTCGAAAGGCGGACAGACCCAGTGGATCGCGGGTACTTGGTGACGTAGCCGAACGAAGCCGATCCACCACAGAGCGGAGGACTCAGAGAATGGCCGGCGCGATGCGCAAGATGGCGGTCTACCTCGGCCTCGTGGAGGACGATGGGTACGACGGCCGGGGATTCGATCCCGACGACGACTTCGAACCCGAGATGGAGCCGGAGCCCGAGCGGGACCGGCGTCGGCACCAGCCCCCGCACCAGGTGGACCGGGTGGAGCACCGGGTGGAGCGGGAGGAGCCGGTGCGTGTGGTCCAGCCACCCGCACCGCGCGAGCCGGTGTCCCATCCCCCTGCGCTTCCCGTGGAGTCCGGACGTCCGGCGCGAATCGCCCCCGTGGCATCCATCACACCTGAACGTCCGAACCTGGAGAAGAACGCACCGGTGATCATGCCCAAGGTTGTGTCCGAGCGTGAGCCCTACCGCATCACGACACTGCACCCGCGGACCTATAACGAGGCCCGTACCATCGGGGAACACTTCCGTGAGGGCACCCCGGTGATCATGAACCTGACCGAGATGGACGACACCGATGCGAAGCGACTTGTCGACTTTGCCGCGGGACTCGTCTTCGGTCTCCATGGCAGCATTGAGCGGGTGACGCAGAAGGTGTTCCTGTTGTCGCCTGCTAACGTCGATGTCACGGCGGAGGACAAGGCCCGCATCGCAGAGGGCGGGTTCTTCAACCAGAGCTAGAGAACGACACCGGAGAACGACCCGGCCGCGAGGCCGGACACGAGAGCCAGGGGAGAGGAAAGCGCGGGAATGGGCGTCGCACTGTTTGTGGTCTACATCGCGCTCGTGTGCTTCCTCGTCGTGCTGATTTTCCGGCTGGTCATGGACTACGTCTTCCAGTTCGCCCGCTCGTGGCAACCCGGCAAGGCGATGGTGGTCGTCCTGGAGGCCACCTACACTGTCACCGATCCACCGCTCAAGCTTCTGCGGCGGTTCATCCCGCCGCTGCGTCTCGGGGGCGTGGCACTCGACCTGTCCTTCTTCGTTCTGATGATCATCGTCTACATCCTGATCTCCGTCGTGCGCAGCGTGGGGAGCGGGATGTGAACGATACGGTCTTGCCGACTGCCGACGACTACGTAGAGGTGAAGAAGAGATGCCGCTGACCCCCGAGGACGTGCGGAACAAGCAGTTCACGACCGTCCGCCTCCGAGAAGGCTATGACGAGGACGAGGTCGATGCCTTCCTTGACGAGGTCGAGGCGGAGCTGACGCGACTGCTCCGCGAGAACGAGGACCTGCGGGCCAAGCTGGCCGCGGCGACCCGCGCGGCCGCGCAGAACCAGCAGCAGCAGGGTATGCGCAAGCCGCCGGAGCCGCAGGACGGCCGTGGTCCGGGTGCACCCGTCCCCGCCGCCATATCCGGACCGCCGGTCCAGCAGCAGCCCCCGCAGATGGGTCCGCCCCAGCTGCCCGGTGGTGCTCCGCAGCTGCCCGCCGGCCCCGGTGGTCATGGTGGTCACGGTGGTCACGGTGGTCACGGTCCGCAGGGTCACCCGCAGGGTGGTCCGATGGGCCCCGGCCCGATGCAGGGCGGTCCCATGGGTGGCCCGATGGGCGGCCCCATGGGCGGTCACGGCCCGCAGATGCCCCAGCAGGGCCCGGGTGGCGACAGCGCCGCGCGTGTCCTTTCGCTGGCTCAGCAGACTGCCGACCAGGCGATCGCGGAGGCCCGTTCCGAGGCCAACAAGATCGTCGGCGAGGCGCGTTCGCGCGCCGAGGGCCTGGAGCGGGACGCCCGTGCCAAGGCGGACGCGCTGGAGCGGGACGCGCAGGAGAAGCACCGCGTCGCGATGGGCTCGCTGGAGTCGGCCCGCGCCACGCTGGAGCGCAAGGTCGAGGACCTGCGCGGCTTCGAGCGCGAGTACCGCACGCGGCTGAAGTCGTACCTGGAGAGCCAGCTGCGTCAGCTGGAGACCCAGGCGGACGACTCCCTGGCCCCGCCGCGGACCCCCGCGACGGCGTCGCTGCCGCCGTCCCCGGCGCCTTCCATGGCTCCGGCCGGCGCGAGCGCTCCGTCCTACGGCGGCAACCAGACGATGGGCGGTCACGGGCCTTCGCCCGCCGGTCCGTCGTACGGCGGCCAGCAGCAGATGTCCCCGGCGATGACCCAGCCGATGGCACCGGTGCGGCCGCAGGGTCCGCCGATGCAGCAGGCTCCGTCGCCGATGAGGGGCTTCCTCATCGACGAGGACGACAACTGACGGCGGGCTGCCGCGCGATGAGCGCGTAGCCGTCGGCAGGCACTCAGGGCCGGGCCCGGGACCATGTGGTCCCGGGCCCGGCCCTTTTGCGCGCGCTGCGTGCGGGTGCGGGTGTGCCCGCGGCGGGCCCATGCGACGGAGCCGCGTACCGGACTCTGCCCCAGCCCCGCCCCTTCCCGAGCCGGGGGCAAGCCCCCGGACCCCGGGAACGTGACCGGTACTGCCCGATCGGCCCGGGTGCCCGTCCTCAGTCGCCGGACGGGCTCCAAGGAGCCACAGTTCGGGAAGGGACGGGGAAAGAACAAGGGCCCGGGCGACACATGGTCGCCCGGGCCCGTTCGCCGGGGGCTTATGCCTTGCGGAGGCGGAAGGTCAGGGACAGGCCCTCGTCGGTGAAGGGCTCGCCGTACGAGGCGTCGGCCTCGCCCCGAGCGAAGTCCGTCGCCAGGACCTCGTCCGCGATCAGGGACGCGTGGTCCGTGAGCGCGGTCGTGACCTCGGGGTCGTCGGAGGACCAGCGGAGGGCGATGCGGTCCGCGACGTCCAGGCCGCTGTTCTTGCGCGCTTCCTGGATCAGGCGGATCGCGTCACGGGCCAGGCCCGCGAGCCGCAGCTCCGGAGTGATCTCCAGGTCCAGGGCGACCGTCGCGCCCTGGTCGGAGGCCACCGACCAGCCCTCGCGCGGGGTCTCCGTGATGATGACCTCCTCCGGGGAGAGGGTCACCTCCTCGCCGTTCACCGTCACCGACGCGGAGCCGGAGCGCAGCGCCAGGGACAGCGCCGCCGCGTCCGCCGCGGCGACCGCCTTGGCCACGTCCTGCACGCCCTTGCCGAAGCGCTTGCCCAGAGCGCGGAAGTTGGCCTTGGCCGTCGTGTCGACCAGCGAACCGCCGACCTCGCTCAGTGACGCCAGCGACGAGACGTTCAGCTCCTCCGTGATCTGCGCGTGCAGGTCCGGCGAGAGCGACTCGAAGCCCGCAGCCGCCACCAGCGCCCGCGACAGCGGCTGGCGGGTCTTCACACCGGACTCCGCACGCGTCGCCCGGCCCAGCTCCACGAGCCGCCGGACCAGCACCATCTGCTGGGACAGCGTCGGGTCGATCGCCGACAGATCGGCCTCCGGCCAGGTCGACAGGTGCACCGACTCCGGCGCGTCCGGTGTCACCGGCACCATCAGGTCCTGCCAGACCCGCTCGGTGATGAACGGGGTCAGCGGGGCCATCAGCCGCGTGACGGTCTCGATCACGTCATGGAGCGTGCGGAGCGCGGCCGCGTCGCCCTGCCAGAAGCGGCGGCGCGAGCGCCGCACGTACCAGTTCGACAGGTCGTCGACGAACGAGGAGATCAGCTTGCCCGCGCGCTGGGTGTCGTACGCCTCCAGCGCCAGCGTCACCTGATCCACCAGCGCGTGCAGCTCGGACAGCAGCCAGCGGTCGAGCACCGTGCGGTCGGCCGGCGCCGGGTCGGAGTCCGAGGGCGCCCAGCCCGACGTACGGGCGTAGAGCGCCTGGAAGGCCACCGTGTTCCAGTACGTGAGCAGCGTCTTGCGCACCACCTCCTGGATCGTGCCGTGACCCACCCGTCGCGCCGCCCACGGCGACCCGCCGGCCGCCATGAACCAGCGCACGGCGTCCGCGCCGTGCTGGTCCATCAGCGGGATCGGCTGCAGGATGTTGCCCAGGTGCTTGGACATCTTGCGGCCGTCCTCGGCGAGGATGTGGCCGAGGCACACGACGTTCTCGTACGAGGACTTGTCGAAGACCAGCGTGCCGACGGCCATCAGCGTGTAGAACCAGCCGCGGGTCTGGTCGATCGCCTCCGAGATGAACTGCGCCGGGTATCGCTTCTCGAAGATCTCCTTGTTCTTGTACGGGTAGCCCCACTGCGCGAACGGCATCGAGCCCGAGTCGTACCAGGCGTCGATGACCTCGGGAACGCGCGTCGCCGTCGCGGAGCACTCCGGGCACGGGAAGGCGACGTCGTCGATGAACGGCCGGTGCGGGTCCAGGGACGACTGGTCCGTACCCGTCAGCTCCGTCAGCTCGGCGCGCGAGCCGACGCACGTCAGATGGCCTTCCTCGCACCGCCAGATCGGCAGCGGCGTGCCCCAGTAGCGGTTGCGCGACAGCGCCCAGTCGATGTTGTTGTTGAGCCAGTCCCCGTAGCGGCCGGTCTTGACCGAGTCGGGGAACCAGTTCGTGCGCTCGTTCTCCTCGAGGAGCCGGTCCTTGATCGCGGTCGTACGGATGTACCAGGACGGCTGCGCGTAGTAGAGCAGCGCCGTGTGGCAGCGCCAGCAGTGCGGGTAACTGTGCTCGTACGGGATGTGCTTGAAGAGCAGGCCGCGCTCGTCCAGGTCCTTGGTGAGCGCCTCGTCGGCCTTCTTGAAGAAGACGCCGCCGACCAGCGGCACGTCCTCCTCGAAGGTGCCATCGGGGCGGACCGGGTTCACGACCGGCAGGCCGTAGGCGCGGCAGACCTTGAGGTCGTCCTCACCGAAGGCGGGGGACTGGTGGACCAGACCCGTACCGTCCTCGGTCGTTACGTACTCGGCGTTGACGACGTAGTGGGCCGGCTGGTCGAAGGGGACGAGCCGGAAGGGACGCTCGTACGTCCAGCGCTCCATCTCGGCGCCCGTGAACGTCCGGCCGGTGGCCTCCCAGCCCTCGCCGAGCGCCTTCTCCAGCAGCGGCTGGGCGACGACGAGCTGCTCCTCGCCGTTCGTCGCCACGACATACGTGACCTCGGGGTGTGCCGCCACCGCGGTGTTCGAGACCAGCGTCCAGGGGGTCGTCGTCCAGACGAGCAGCGACGCCTCGCCGGCCAGCGGTCCCGAGGTCAGCGGGAAGCGCACGAACACGGACGGGTCGACGACCGTCTCGTAGCCCTGCGCCAGCTCGTGGTCCGACAGGCCGGTGCCGCAGCGCGGGCACCACGGGGCGACCCGGTGGTCCTGGACCAGCAGGCCCTTCTTGAAGATCTCCTTCAGCGACCACCAGACCGATTCGATGTACTCGGGGTCCATGGTCCAGTACGCCTCGTCGAGATCGACCCAGTAGCCCATGCGGGTCGTCAGGTCGGCGAAGGCGTCCGTGTGGCGGGCAACGGACTCACGGCACTTCGCGTTGAACTCCGCGATGCCGTAGGCCTCGATGTCCTTCTTGCCGCTGAAGCCGAGCTCCTTCTCGACCGCGAGCTCGACGGGCAGGCCGTGACAGTCCCAGCCGGCCTTGCGGGCCACGTGGTAGCCCCGCATCGTGCGGAACCGCGGGAAGACGTCCTTGAAGACGCGGGCCTCGATGTGGTGCGCGCCGGGCATGCCGTTGGCAGTGGGCGGGCCCTCGTAGAACACCCACTCCGGGCGTCCCTCGGACTGCTCGAGGCTCTTTGCGAAGACCTTGTTGTCCCGCCAGAAGTCGAGCACCGCGTGCTCGAGGGCGGGCAGGTCGACCTGGGCGGGTACCTGACGGTACTGAGGCGGCGGCGTCATGTACGGGCTCCTCCAACGGACTGTGTCTCTTCCGTCGGAGGGACGAGAGCCGATGCGCTGCGCTCCCGCGGTACCACCCTCCTTGGCCCGCCGGCCGAGACCGGTGAGCCCCCTCATTGGGGTCGCGATGCCGGTTCTACTCACCCGCTGTCACCAGCGGGCTTTCTTCCGACGGCTCCGGGGTGATTGTTCACGTCGCGCTCGCCCCCGGGCTCGCACCGTCCCCGGGTCGCTCATGGCTGCGTACGACGCTACTGGTCCCCATCCACGCCTTTCGCTCCGCCCAGTGTAAGGGCCCGGCCGCCACGGGGCAGACCGGATTTCCGTGTGACCCGAATGGGCATACGGAGCGGGGCGCGCTCGGGAGGGGCCCGCGTGGCGGATTACGGGGCGGGGAGCTGGGCACAACGGATGCAGGCTCGCGTTGGGGCAGGCGCGGGGCGGGTCCGACCGGCGGCGTGCCCCGTTGCCGCGGAGCTGGGGTCGATTTATCGTCCCAGCACGATTCGCGAGCAAGATCACAATATGTGAAGGGGCCGCGGCCATGGTGGCGAAGAAGACCGCCGTGAAGAAGACGGCGTCCGCGAGGTCCACTGCCGCCGCGCGGGCGGCGGCCAAGGATACGAACGGCAAGAAGAGCACTGTCGCGAAGAGGAACCCGGGCACCGGACGGGTGGCGAAGGCCGACGCGTCCGGTGTGAACGCGCACGACGCGACGGAGGTGAAGGCCGCGGCACCTGCGAAGAAGGCCGTCAAGAAGGCCACGCACGCGAAGAAGGGCCCGGCCGGGAAGAAGCCCGCGGCCGAGAAGCCCGCGGCCGAGAAGGAGACGGCCGCGAAGGAGCCCCGGGCGGCGAAGGAGAGTCCGGCGGCGAAGAAGACCGCCAGGAAGACCGCCCGGACCACAAGGACCACGACAGCGGAGAGGAACGAGCCGGCAGGGCGCTCCACGGCGTCCACCGGAGCGGCGGCCCCCAAGGCGCCGGCGAAGACGAAGAGGTCGGCGGCTGCCACGACGACAGGCGCCGGTGCCAGGAAGGCCGCCAGGACGGCGGCCAAGGAGGCGGCCGAGGCCGCCAAGCAGACGGGAGCCAGGACGGTGGGAGCGAAGAAGACCGCGGCCAGTGCCTCAACCGGCGGGGACGGCATCGCGACGGCGGTGCCACCGGGCCGCGTCGCCGCCGCGACGGCCCCCGAGGAACTGGCGGTGCGCCCGGGCGAGGACCCGTGGACACCGGAGGAGGTCGCCGAGGCGCGCGCCGAGCTCGAGAGCGAGATGGCCAAGCTGCGCGACGAGATCAGCCACTCCGAGGAGGCGCTGACCGGGCTGATGCGGGACTCCGGGGACGGCGCGGGCGACGACCAGGCCGACACCGGCGCCAAGAACATCACGCGCGAGCACGAGATGGCACTCGCCAACAACGCCCGCGAGATGCTCGAGCAGACCGAGCGGGCGCTGTACCGCCTCGACACGGGCACGTACGGCCTCTGCGAGATCTGCGGAAAGCCGATCGGCAAGGCGCGTATGCAGGCGTTCCCGCGGGCGACCCTGTGCGTGGAGGACAAGCAGAAGCAGGAGCGGCGGGCCTGAGCCCGCCGCGGCGCCGCAGCCACCGCGGTGCTGCGGATGCGGGGAACGACGCAGGGACCGCGGCGATGCCGGCCCGGCCCCGGTCAGGGGCCGGTCGGAAGCGGGCCGGGAGCCAGTCGGGAGCCGATCGCGGCCGAGCAGGTCGCGGCGGCAGGGTCCGCACGTGCGTGTCGTACCCTCGTCACCAGTCAGGCACCTAGGTTGAGGGACTCACGTGGCAGAGGCGGAGCGCATCATCGGTACGCCGGGCGTTGACGACGACGAGGCTGCGGCTCCTGCCGAGCAGCCGAAGGGCAGGCGCCGGATCTTCGCGCTGTTCGCGGTGGCCGCCGTGGCCTACCTGCTGGACCTCGGCAGCAAGATGATCGTGGTGGAGAAGCTCGAACACCGGGAGCCGATCCAGATCATCGGCGAGCTGCTGAAGTTCGAGGCGGTACGCAATCCCGGTGCGGCCTTCGGCTTCGGCGAGGCCTTCACCGTCATCTTCACGATCATCGCGGCCGCGGTGATCGTGGTGATCGCACGGCTGGCGCGCCAGCTCTACAGCCTGCCGTGGGCCATCGCGCTCGGGCTGCTGCTGGGCGGTGCGCTGGGCAACCTCACGGACCGGATCTTCCGGTCACCCGGTGTGTTCGAAGGCGCGGTCGTCGACTTCATCGCGCCCGCCCACTTCGCCGTCTTCAACCTCGCGGACTCGGCGATCGTGTGCGGCGGCATCCTCATCGTGATCCTGTCCTTCAAGGGCCTGGACCCCGACGGAACCGTCCACAAGGACTGACAAGGCATACTCGACGGGTGAGTACCCTTCCCGAAACCCGCACCCTGCCCGTACCCGACGGCCTGGAGGGCGAGCGCGTCGACGCCGCCATCTCCCGCATGTTCGGTTTCTCCCGTACGAAGGCGGCCGAGCTGGCAGCCGCGGGCAAGGTCCAGGTCGACGGCGCGGTCGTAGGAAAGTCCGAGCGCGTCAGCGGCGGCGCCTGGCTCGAGGTCGAGATGCCGCAGGCGCCGGCGCCGGTGCAGATCGTGGCCGAGCCGGTCGAGGGCATGGAGATCGTCCACGACGACGACGACATCGTCGTGATCGTGAAGCCGGTCGGCGTGGCCGCGCACCCGAGCCCGGGCTGGACGGGGACGACCGTCATCGGCGGGCTCGCGGCGGCGGGGTACCGGATCTCCACGTCGGGCGCGGCGGAGCGGCAGGGCATCGTGCACCGGTTGGACGTCGGGACGTCCGGGCTGATGGTGGTCGCGAAGTCGGAGCGGGCGTACACGCTGCTGAAGCAGCAGTTCCGGGACCGCACGGTCGACAAGCGCTACCACGCGCTGGTGCAGGGCCACCCGGACCCGCTGAGCGGCACGATCGACGCTCCCATCGGGCGCCACCCCCAGCACGACTACAAGTGGGCCGTGACCGCGGAAGGCAAGCCCTCCATCACGCACTACGACCTGATCGAGGCGTTCCGGGCCGCGTCGCTGCTCGACATCAAGCTGGAGACGGGCCGTACGCACCAGATCCGGGTGCACATGTCCGCCCACCGGCACCCGTGTGTGGGCGATCTCACATACGGTGCCGACCCGACGATGGCGCGGCGGCTCGGGCTGACCCGGCAGTGGCTGCACGCGGTGCGGCTCGGCTTCGAGCACCCGTCGGACGGCCGGTGGGTCGAGTTCGAGAGCCAGTACCCCGAGGACCTGCAGGCCGCACTGGACAGGATTGCCGCGGAGAGCGCGTGAGCACGGGTTTCGTCGTACGGGAGGCCGTGGACGCGGCCGACCGCGAGGCATGCTTCGCGGTGCGCAAGGAGGTCTTCGTCGTCGAGCAGGGTGTGCCCGAGGACATCGAGTACGACGCGCACGACGCGGACGCGGTGCATCTGCTGGCGGTCGGCCCCGACGGGCCCCTCGGCACGGGCCGCCTCCTGACGGGCCTCCTGCCCGACCCGTCGGTCGGCTCCCTCGGCCGCCTCGCGGTCACCCGCGCCGCCCGCGGCCTCGGCGTCGGCGCGGCGCTGGTCCGCGCGATCGAGGAGTCGGCCCGGGCCCGTGGTCTCACGGCGGTCGACCTCCACGCCCAGACCCATGCGCTGGGGTTCTACGAGCGGCTCGGATACGAGGCGTACGGGCCGGAATTCCCGGACGCGGGCATTCCGCACCGCGCGATGCGACGGCCCCTGTAACGGGGGCGCTGCCCCCGGGCCCCGTACGGCCTTCGGCCGGGCTGCGAGGCGGTCCGGTACCGCCGGGTGGCCCGTGTCCCGTCCTCAGGCGCCGGACCTCGGGATGAGCCGGTACCGCCGCCGGCCCGGGTGTCCGTCCTCATGCGCCGGACGGGCTTGAGTGGGCACCCCGGGCCGTCGTCGAGCGGTGCTCGGGCTTGACGTGGGCTGGGTGCTGAGGGGGCATCAGGGCCACCCAGGAGCAGGGCGATTGCCGGGATTCGGGGGAAGCGCGTGGGAGCCTTGACGGGCTGACCGTCGATGCTCGGACCCCCGGAAGGCCGCGCCCGTGGACCAACTGGCCCTGCTGTTCGTGCTGTTGCTGGGGGCCGTGGTCACCGTGCCGCTCGGGCAGCGGCTCGGGCTGCCCGCGCCCGTGCTGATGACCCTCGTCGGGGCGGTCCTCGCCCTCCTGCCCTTCGTACCGAACGTCGCCGTTCCGCCCGAGTACATCCTTCCGCTCCTGCTGCCGCCCCTGCTGTACGCCGCCGTGCAGCGCACCTCCTGGCGGCAGTTCACCGCCAACATCCGGCCCATCCTGCTGCTCGCCGTCGCGCTGGTCTTCGTCACGACGGCGGCGGTCGCGGCCGTCGCGAACGCCGTCGTTCCAGGGCTGCCGATCGCCGCCGCCGTCGCACTCGGCGCGCTCGTCGCCCCGCCCGACCCGGTCGCCGCCACCGCAGTCGCGGGCGCCCTCGGGCTGCCCCGCAGGCTGGTGTCGATCCTGGAGGGCGAAGGGCTCTTCAACGACGTCACCGCGATCGTGCTCTACCACGTGGCCATCGCGGCGGCGGTCAGCGGGACGTTCTCCTGGCCGGAGGCCGCCGGGCAGCTGGTGCTCTCCGCGGTGGTGGCAGTGGTGGTCGGTCTTTCGCTCGGCTGGCTCTCCAACCGGCTCATGGGGCTGCTCGGCGACGCGACCCTGCAGATCGGGCTGACCCTCCTCGTGCCGTTCGTCAGCTATGTGCTCGCGGAGGAGCTGCTGGGGTCGGGCGTGCTGGCCGTCCTCGTCACCGCGCTCTATCTCGCCGAGAACGCCGTCGACGCGGACGCGGTCATCTGGCGGCTCGCGGGGAACGCGTTCTGGCAGATCGTGGACACCCTCGTCACCGGGGTCGCCTTCGGCCTCATCGGGCTCGAGCTCCACAGCGTCTTCGGCACCGCCGACGGCCGCGGGGCCGAGCTGCTCGAGTGGTCCGCGCTGGTCGTCGCGGTCGTCGTCGGCGTACGGCTGCTGTATCTGCTGCCCGCCACCTGGCTCACGAAGCGGCTGCACAAGCGGCGCGACTACGACGAGGAGATCCCCGTCGGCCGGCGCGAGACCATCGTCATGTGGTGGTCGGGGATGCGGGGCGTGGCCTCGGTCGCGCTGGCTCTCGCGATTCCGCTGCGGACCGACGACGGCTCGCCCTTCCCGGCTCGTGACGACATCATCTTCATCGCCTTCGCGGTGATCATGACCACGCTCGTCGTGCAGGGGCTCACCCTCCCCTGGCTGGTGAAACGCCTCGGCGTACGGGCCGACACGGACGTCGAGCAGGCACGCGAACGGGACCTCTCGCTGCGCGCGGCCCGGGCGGCGAAGCACCGGCTGAAGGAGATCGAGGAGGTCGAGGAGGTGCCGGAGGAGATCTCCGAGCGGCTGCACCGAGTGGCGTACGACATCGGGATCCGCATCAGTCCGGACATCGTCGACGAGGAGCGTCGCGAATGGTTCGCCAAACGCGCCGAGCGGCAGGAGACCCTCCTTCGCGTCCAGCGCGAAATGCTGTCCGCCGCCCGCCACGAGGTGCTCGCCGCCCGCAGCGAGCCGGGCGCCGACCCCGAGGTCGTGGACCGCGTCCTGCGCCAGCTGGACGTGCGCAGTCTCCGCTGACGACGTACGCAGCGTCCGCCGGCCGCCTGCGCAGCCGCCTCCGACGCCGAGGCCGTCGTAGCCCCCGATCGGCGGGGGCCGGTCGTATGATCAAGGTATGGCGCGCACCGTGGTGATCAGTGGTGGTGGTACCGGCATCGGGTTCGCGGCGGCGGAGGTGTTCGCCGCGGGCGGCGAGCAGGTGGTGCTGCTCGGCCGGCGCGAAGAGGTGCTCGCGCGGGCCGCCGACCGGGTCCCCGGGGCCCTCTACTGCGCCGCCGACCTCAGTGAGCCCCAAGGCGCCCGCCGTGCCGCGGAGTTCGTGGCGCGGGAGTTCGGCACCGTCGACGTGCTGGTGCACAGCGCCGGTGGCAACGGACGACTGGAGCCGCGGCCCGGCTTCGAGGACCCGCTGGAGGCCGTCGCCCACGACTGGACGGTCAACTTCCGGCTGAACACGCTCACGGCCACCCTGCTCACCGAGGCGCTCAAGGATCATTTGGCCACCCCCGGCGGCCGTGTGCTGTTCCTGAGCTCCATCGCCGCGTACCGGGGCTCCGGCTCGGGTGCGTACGCCGCGTCCAAGGCCGCCCTCCACCCGTACGCGTTCGATCTCGCCCGCCAACTCGGGCCGCGCGGCATCACCGTGAACCTCGTGGCACCCGGGCTCGTCGAGGAGACGGACTTCTTCGGCGGCGAACTCCCCGAGGAGCGCCGCAAGGCACTCATCTCGGAGACGTCCACCGGGCGGGTCGGCCACCCCGGCGATGTGGCCCAGACCCTGCACTGGCTCGCCTCACCGGCCGCCGGCCACATCACCGCCCAGGTCATCCAGGTCAACGGCGGCGCGGAACGCGGCCACTGAGCGGAGTGCCGGCGCGCGCGGGATCAGCCCCCGCGGAATCAGCCCCGGCCCGTGCGGTGATGGCCGTCGCCCAGGTCCGCGTGCTCCGGGTGCTCGAGGGGCGGGGCCGCCGCGTGGGCCGTGACGATGCGCGGCAGCGCGTACGGATGGCGGTCGCACAGCCAGGCGATCAGCTGTTCGCGGACCGCGCACCGCACCGTCCACACGTCGTCCGCGTCCTTCGCCGTGACGACGGCCCGCACCACCATCGTGGACGGGGTGGTGTCCGTGACGGCGAGCGACCAGTCGCGGCCGTCCCACGCCGTGCACTCGCGCAGGACGTCGTGGAGCTTCTCGCGCATCTCGTGCACGGGCGCGGAGTGGTCCAGATGGAAGAAGACCGTTCCGGTCATCTGGACCCCGCCGCGCGACCAGTTCTCGAACGGCTTGCTGGTGAAGTACGAGACCGGCATCGTGATCCGCCGCTCGTCCCAGGTCCGCACCGCCAGGAACGTCAGCGTGATCTCCTCGACCGTCCCCCATTCGCCGTCCACGACGACCGTGTCGCCGATCCGCACCATGTCGCCGAACGCGATCTGCAGCCCCGCGAAGAGATTGCCCAGCGTCGACTGGGCGGCGATACCGGCGACGATGCCGAGGACGCCGGCCGAAGCGAGCATGGACGCGCCGACCGTCCGCATCGCGGGGAAGGTCAGCAGCATGGCGGCGACCGCCACCACCCCCACCACCGCGATGACGATCCGCTGGATGAGCGTCACCTGCGTACGGACGCGGCGCACCCGGGCCGGATCGCGGGTCGCCGCGGCGTAGCGCGTGTACGAGGACTCGACGACGGCGGTCGCGATCCGCACCACCAGCCAGGCCGAGGCCCCGATCAGCACCAGGGTCAGCACCTGCCCGATGCCCGCCGCGTGCTCGTCGACGACGCCGAACTCGGCCTGCCGGAACGTCCCTCTGAGCAGCGCCGCGCCGAGCGCGACCTGCAACGGGACGCGGCAGCGGCGCAGCAGACCCCAGAGCGGGGTCTCGGTGTGCCGGTCGTCGGCCCGGCGCAGCAGTAGGTCGACCAGCCATCCCACCACCAGCGTGAGCACGATCGAGCCGCCCAAAACGATCAACGGGCGCAGTACGTTCTCCATGTCTCGAACGTAACCTGACCGCATGGACATCATGCTTTTCCATTCGACTTTCGGACTCCGCCCTGCCGTACGGGCCGCGGCGGACCGGCTGCGCGCCGCCGGGCACGAGGTGTGGACGCCCGATCTCTTCGAAGGCCGTGAGTTCGCGACCCTCGAGGAGGCCAGGGCCCACAAGAACGAGGTCGGCCTGGACGAGCTTCTGAAGCGGGCGATCGTGGCCGCGGCACCCCTGTCCGAGCGGGGCCTCGTCTACGCGGGCTTCTCGCTGGGAGCTGCGGTCGCCCAGAACCTGGCGCTCGGCGACGAGAAGACCCGCGGGCTGCTCCTGCTGCACGGCACGTCCGACATCGCGGCGGACGCCAAGGCCGACGGACTGCCCGTGCAGTTGCATGTCGCCGACCCCGATCCGATGGAGCCGCACGATTGGCTGACCGCCTGGTACCTGCAGATGGGCAGGGCGGGCGCCGATGTCGAGGTCCACCGCTACCCGGGCGCCGGGCATCTGTACACCGACCCTGACCTGCCCGACTACGACCAGGACGCCGCCGAGCAGACCTGGCGGGTGGCGCTCGGGTTCCTGGAGACGCTGTAGGCTCCGCGAGCCCTCCCTAGGACCGAGTGCAGCGGCCCGACGGGCTGCGCGCGGGCGGACGGCACTGCAGTCCGAAATCGGCCGAACTCGTACTGAGATAGCGGCCGATGCACGTGTTCGCGGACGTCCGGCCGCGCTCGGCGCAGAGTGCGAGCGCAGCCCGGCCGTCGGCGAACGGCCCCGGGGCGTAGACGACCCAGTAGCCCGGACGCAGCGAGGCGTAGTCGTCGCTGCGCAGGAACCCGGCCTCGGGAACGGTCCTGCGGACGTTGGCGAGGCGCCGGTCCCGGGCGGCCGTGCCGGAGCCGACGGGCTCGGAGAAGAGCTGGGCGATCCACCGGCCCGGAGGCGGGCCCGGGACGTCGCTCGGAGTGGGCGTGGGAGTCGGCGTCGCGGTGGGCGCCGGCGTGGGGGAGGGGCTCGGAGGCGTGCTCGACACCGGCGTGGCAGGGGCCGTACTCGTACTGGCGGACGCGCCGCCGGAGCCCTTCGCGCCCCCCGTGGTCGTCCCCGTCCCGGGATCGCGCAGCGCCAGCACGAGCGCGCTCGCCGCCGTGATCGCCACGGCCACCGCGATCACGGCGACGACGACGGGCGTACGGCTGCCCCGACGGTCGGGCACGTGGGGCGGCTGCGGCTGCGGGACCGTCGGCCGCGGACTGTCCAGTTGCGTGGGGACGGGCGGTACCGGCCCCGGCGGCACCGCCGTCGTCATCGTGGGCTGTGCCCAGTACGGCGTCGCGCCCGCTTCCACCTGCGCCAGCATCGCGTCCAGCCGCGCCGCGTCGGGCCGTGCGGCCGGGTCGCGTACGAGCAGCGCCTGCAGGACGGGCGCGAGCTGCCCGGAGCGCACCGGCGGGGGCACCGGGTCGTCGAGCACGGCCGCGAGCGTCGCCAGGGTCGTCGCCCGGCGCAGCGGGCTGACGCCTTCTGCGCACACGTACAGCACGAGCCCCAGCGACCAGAGGTCGGAGGAAGGATCGTCGTCGCGGCCCCGTACCCGTTCCGGTGCGATGTACTCGGGGGAGCCGATCAGCTCGCCGGTCGCGGTCAGGGAGGCCGAACCCTGCAGCGCCGCGATGCCGAAGTCGGTGAGCACCGTACTGCCGTCGGGCCGCAGCAGAACGTTGGCGGGCTTGACGTCCCGGTGCTGGATGCCCGCCGCATGCGCGGCGCTCAGGGCGGAGAGCACCTGGCGGCCGATGCGCGCCGCCTCCGCCGGGGCCAGCGGGCCCTGGTCGAGCCGGTCCTGGAGCGAGAGGCCCGGCACCAGCTCCATCACGATCCACGGATGCGGCTCCGGCCCGGTGTCCACGATGTGATGGACCGTCACCACATGCGGGTGGCTGAGCCGCGCGAGCGCCCGGGCCTCGCGGAGCACACGCTCGCGCACGGCGCCGGACGCCCCCGCGTCGGATCTGACCGCCTTCAGGGCGACTTCGCGGTGGAGCACGGTGTCGCGAGCTCGCCACACCGTGCCCATGCCTCCGCTGCCGAGCCGCTCGATCAGCTCGAACCGCCCGTCGACCACGTCCCCCGGCGCACTCATGGCGCCAGGTTAGAGGAGGCCGGTGTCAGCCCGCCCGGTATGCGGTCCAGCTGTCCTTCATCCGCTGCACCTGGCCCGAGGTGAACTGGTACATGCAGTTGTCGTAGGTGTAGTCCATGAAGTTGTGGATCGGGTCGACCCCGGTCTTGTTGACACAGGTGTCGCGGCCGGTCGGGCACTGGTACGCGGCGCTCTTCTCGGCCGGGGTGTCGGCGACGTAGTCGCCGTTGCCGTTACAGCCGCCCTGGAAGGTGTGGTAGAGCCCCATCCAGTGGCCCACCTCGTGGGTGGCGGTGTCGCCCTCGTTGTAGTTGGCGGCCGAGCCACCGGGCAGTGAGGTGTCGAGCACCACCACACCGTCCATGGACGGGCTGGAGTTGTACGACGACGGGAAGGTCGCCCAGCCGAGCAGACCGCCGCCGAGGTTGGCGGTGTAGATGTTCAGCGCGCCGGCGCCGCCCTTGCGGAGGGTGGACTTCATGTTCCTCTCGGCGGTGGAACCGGAGCTCAGGTTGTACCAGGTCGCGTTGTCCGTGTAGTCGGTGGCGGCGAGCGAGAACTGGAAGGTGGAGTCGGTGTTGCCGGTGCCCTGGCCGCCGAAGGCCGCGTTGAGGACCGCCATCTGGTTGCTGACGTCGGTGGCGCTGAGCTTGCCGGTGGCGCCGTCGTGGATGACGTGGAAGTAGACCGGGATGGTGGTCGACGCGGCGACGGAGAGCCCGCGGGCGCTCATTCGCGCCGCATCGAGTCTCTTCCTCAGGTCCGCGTCCATGGCCTGGGCCTTGGCCTCGGTGACCTCGTTGGGCTCGTGCGCGTGGCCGGAACCCGACGGACGGGACTCACGGGCGGAGGCGCTCGCACCGTCCTCCGCGCAGTCCTCGGTGGCGTACGAGGCGGCGGGGGCCTTGGCGGCGGCGATACCGGTCGGGGCGGAGAGCGGAGCGATGGCCAGGGTTCCGGCCATGATTGCCGTACCGAGTGCGCGGTGGCGCAGACGTGGGGATATACGGGCAAGAGCACGCATGGTGTCTCCTCGCGGGGGGTTGTGAAGGGGGCCATCTTGGCCACCGCGGGGAGATTACGGGGGCATGTCAGATCTCGTTGAGGATTGATCAAGCCCAATCATTCCTTGAGCAATTGGGGGCATCGGGGAGAAAACTTTCGGCCGCGCCCGGGGCTTGAGATCTACATGTAACGAATGGGGATGGAGCGACGGGTGGTGTGTCCGCCTTTGTGCTGCGGAACACACCACCCGTTGTCGTGATGTGATGCGGTGTTAACAGATCATGGAGTGGCTGAAATTAGCCCTCAGAGCACCGGCTGGTTCACGCGCTCGACCTTCTGCGTTCCACTGAGCGTCCGGTACGAGCGGGCCCAGGCAGCCGTCGCATCGGCCTTCGCCCTGTCGGAGAGCGTGTAGTAGTCCATCTGCGAGCGCTCGGCGGTCACATCGAGGACGCCGTACCCGTGGCTGTCCATGTCGAGCCACTTCACATGGCGGTTGGCCGCCCTGACCGCGGCCTGTGCCACCAGCGAGACCGTGCCCGGGGCGACATGCAGGATGTCGTCCAGGTTGTCGGAGGTCACCGAGGTCACCACGAACTCGGTCGCCGCCGACGGCGACAGCGGATACGTGGCGGCCTTCACCGGGACGTCGTTGGCCCACGCCATGTGGATGTCGCCGGTGAGGAAGACGGTGTTCCTGATCCCGCGGTCCGTCAGGTGCTTCAGCAGCTCCTTGCGGTCGTCCGTGTAGCCGTCCCACTGGTCCACGTTGACGGCGAGCCCCTCCTTGGGCAGGCCGAGCAGCTCGGCGATCGGCCCCAGCAGATGGGCGGGCACGGAACCGAAGGCGACCGGCGAGATCATCACCGACGTGCCGACCAGCTTCCAGGTCGCGTCCGAGGACGCGAGGCCCGACTTGAGCCAGTCGAGCTGGGCGCGGCCCGTGATCGAGCGCTCCGGGTCGTCGACCGAGCCGCTGCCCACGGACGCCTGCTGCGAGCGGAACGAACGCAGGTCCAGCAGATGCAGATCGGCCAGCTTGCCGAAGCGCAGCCGGCGGTAGACCGTGCCCTCTGTCGAGGCGCGCACGGGCATCCACTCGAAGTACGCCCGCTTGGCGGCCGCGGCACGGGCCGCGTAGTCGCCCTCGGTGCCCGGGGTGTGGTTCTCGGCACCGCCCGACCAGGCGTCGTTGGCTATCTCGTGGTCGTCCCATATCGCGATGAGCGGGTGGGCGGCGTGCAGCGACTGCAGATCGGCGTCGGTCTTGTACTTGCCGTGCCGGGTGCGGTAGTCGGCGAGCGTCAGGATCTCGTTCCTCGGCTCGTGCTGCCGTACGACGTACTTCTCCTGCGGGTAGCCGCCGGTGGCGTACTCGTAGATGTAGTCGCCGAGGTGCAGGACCGCGTCCAGGTCGGCGCGGGCCGCCAGGTGGCGGTACGCCGAGAAGTAGCCGGACTCCCAGTTGGCGCAGGAGACCACCCCGAAGCGCACACCGGGCGCGGCGGCGTCGGCGGCCGGCGCGGTGCGGGTGCGGCCCACGGGGGAGACGGCGGTGCCGGCGGTGAAGCGGAAGTAATGGACGGCGGCGCTGCGCAGGCCCCTCACATCGACCTTGACGGTGTGGTCGGAGGCTGCGGTGGCGGTGGTCCGGCCGCGGGCGACGACCCGGGCGAAGCCCTTGTCCTCCGCGACCTCCCAGCTCACCTCGGTGTCCGGGCCCTTGCCGGAGCCGGGCACGGCGTCCGGGGACGGCGTGACCCGGGTCCACAGGAGCACACCGTCGGAGAGCGGGTCGCCCGAGGCGACACCATGGAGAAAGGCGGGACCCTGCTCGTCGGCAGCGGCGGTGGAGGCGGCCGCGAGAACGGGCGCGGCGACAGCGGTGGTGGCTACAGCGGTGGCGGCAGCGGCCTTGACGACCGTGCGGCGGCTGGGAGTTGTGGTGAGTCTACTGGTCACGGCCGGTCAGACTACTGACCGGTAAGGCGAACGGGCAGGCGAATTCAGGAAAGTTCGCCTGCCCGTCGGCAGTCGGCCGCCCGGAGTTGCCCGACGGTCGGTCAGTCACTCGGTCGGCGTGGCCGTGGACGGCACGTGGGCCGTGTACCGGGCGATTCCCGGTACACGGCCCACGCTGGGCCCGGCGGCAGGGGCCGGGTCAGCCCTTGAGGGCCTTGTCGATGGCGGCGTTGAACTGCTCCACCGTCATCGGCGTGTTGTCGCTGCCCTCGACGGTGAGCTTCTTGCCGTCCATCTTCAGCGTCGGCGTGCCCTCCACACCGCTGGCGTCGAAAGTGGCGGACATCTTCAGCGCCCAGGCGTCGTACGTGCCGTCCTTGACGGCCTTCTGGAAGGCCGCGTTGTTCTTCAGCGCGGGCACCGAGTCCGCCACCTCGATGAGGTAGTCGTCCTTGGCGAACTTGTCGTCGCGCTCCTCCGGGTGGAACTTCGCGGAGTAGAGGGCGGCCTTGTACTCCATGAAGGCGTCGGGGCTCACGTTGAGCGCCGCGCCCAGCGCGGAGAGGGCGTTCTTCGAGCCCTCGCCGTTGTCGCTCTTGTCGATGAAGGTCGCGCCGATGTACTTGATCTTGTACTTTCCGGCGTCGACGTCCTTCTTGACCGTCTCGCCGGCCGCCTGCTCGAAGGTCGCGCAGATCGGGCAGCGCGAGTCCTCGTACAGCTCGAGCGTCTTCGTCGCGGCCGGCTTGCCGATGACGACGGTCGTGCCGTTGTCGCCCTCGGTGTTCTTCGGCCGGACGACCTTCGCGTCCTTGGCGGCCTCCCACGCGGTGGGCTTGTTCGCCTGCATGACGAAGTAGCCGATGCCGCCCGCGGCGGCCAGTACGCCGACGATCGAGACGCCGACGATGATCTGCCGCCTGACCTTGTCCTTCTTGGCCTGGCGCTCGCGCTCCGCGCGGAGGCGCTCGCGGGCGGCTGCCTTGTTGGCCTGGCTGTTGCGTGCACTCATGATCGTTTGCTCCGTGGTGGATGGTTCGGTTCGGGAGGGGACTGCTGCTCTCAGGCAAGGGCGAAGGCCTGGAGCGGCGGTCCCCTCCGTCCCACGGAGTGCACGAGAAGGCGGGTCGGGACCTGGCGCGGCCGGCCGGCGGGCAGGACCGCGCGGCGCACCTGCCCGGTGCCCGCACCCACGGCGGCCACGGCGATCAGCAGCGGCCTGAAGGCGAACGCTGCCACGGCCCGCAGCAGACCCGCGAGCGCCGACTCGCCGTGCCGCAGCCAGGCCGCGGCGAGCAGCCCGACCGACACATGCGCGGCCAGCAGCAGCCAGGGCACGGAGGGATCGGGGGAGTTGAGCAGCGTGGCGAGGCGCCCTCCGCCCGTGGCCACACCGGGCAGCGGCTCGCCGACACCGACGCCGCCGCACAGCACGTCCACTCCGACCGAGCGCAGCGAACCGGCGACCGGTCCGCCCGCGGCGCCGTAACAGACGTGCTGGCCGGTGGTGAACACGGTGTCCGCCGCCAGCTCCAGCGGCACGAGCGCGGCGGCGATCGGCCCGTACCCGCGCTCGCGGCCGGCCAGGGCGTACGCGATCAGGAACACACCGGCGGCGACGGCGCCGACGGTGATCAAGGGCAGAGCCACATGGGAGAGCAGCACATGGGAAGCCACGGACAGCGTCACGACGAGTGCCGTGAAGATCGCTGCCCGCAGCCCCCTGAGCCGCGCCCGTGATACATCCATTGCTGAAGGAGTGTGCCATGGGCCGCTGTAAGCGGCCCCAAAGGATCCGGCCGCGCCTACCGCAGGCCGGGGATCCTTCCGTTCCGGAAGAGGTCCACGAAGATCTGGTGGTCGGCCCGTGCCCGCGCACCGTAGCTGTGCGCGAAGTCCACCAGCAGGTCCCCGAAGCCGTCCTCGTCCGCCGCGATCGCCGCGTCGATGGCCCGCTCCGTGGAGAACGGCACCAGCGAGTGTCCGCTCTCGTCGTCAGCCGCCGCGTGCATCGTGGCCGTCGCCCGGCCGAGGTCCGCCACGGTCGCGGCGATCTCCTCCGGGTCGTCGATGTCCGACCAGTCCAGGTCCACCGCGTACGGCGAGACCTCCGCGACCAGCTGGCCCGCCCCGTCCAGTTCCGTCCAGCCCAGCCACGGGTCGGCGTGGTCCTGGAGCGCGCGCTGCGAGATCACCGTGCGGTGGCCCTCGTGCTGGAAGTAGCCCCGGACCCGCTCGTCGGTCATGTGCCGGGACACCGCTGGGGTCTGGGCCTGCTTCATGTAGATCACGACATCGTTCTCGAGGGCGTCGCTGTTGCCCTCCAGCAGGATGTTGTACGAGGGCAGGCCGGCCGACCCGATGCCCACGCCGCGCCGCCCGACGACGTCCTTCACCCGGTACGAGTCCGGGCGCGACAGGCTCGACTCGGGCAGGGTCTCCAGATAGCCGTCGAAGGCGGCCAGCACCTTGTACCGCGTCGCGGCGTCCAGCTCGATCGCGCCACCGCCCTCCGTGAAGCGACGCTCGTAGTCACGGATCTCCGTCATCGAGTCCAGCAGCCCGAAGCGGGTCAGCGCCCGGGCGCTGCGCAGCGCCTCCAGCAGCGGGCCATCGGCCGTGTCCAGGGTGAAGGGCGGCACCTCGTCGTTCTTGGCGCCGGTCGCGAGCGCGCTGATGCGCTCACGGTAGGCGGCGGCGTAGACCCGCACCAGGTCGGTGATCTGCTCGTCGCTGAGCGCCTTCGTGTAGCCGATCAGCGCGAGTGAGGCGGACAGCCGCTTGACGTCCCAGGTGAAGGGGCCGACGTAGGCCTCGTCGAAGTCGTTGACGTTGAAGATCAGCCGGCCGTTCGCGTCCATGTACGTGCCGAAGTTCTCGGCGTGGAGGTCGCCGTGGATCCACACCCGGCTCGTGCGCTCGTCCAGGTACGGGCCGCCGTTCTGCTCGCGCTCCAGGTCGGCGTAGAAGAGGCACGCCGTGCCCCGGTAGAAGGCGAATGCGGAGGCCGCCATCTTGCGGAACTTCACCCGGAACGCAGCCGGGTCGGCGGCCAGGAGCTCGCCGAAGGCGGTGCCGAAGACGGCGAGGATCTCCTCGCCGCGCTCGTCAGCCGTGGGCTGGTGGACCGACATTGCTGAGTGCCTCCTGGTGCAAGCGGTACATGACAAATGGGACAGGTGCTCCGTGACCCTCAACGCACGAAGGTAGTCCTGAGTGCCCGACCGCCCAACCCGTCGCCCGACCACCACCCCTCATCGAGGCGCTCCGCGCCGCCCCCGTTTGTCGGTGCGGAGGCATAGACTTCCACGCTGTCCACCCAGACTGTCCGCAGCCTGTCGTCCCACGTTTGCCGGAGGCCTTCCGCCGTGACCAAGCCGCCCTTCACGCACCTTCACGTCCACACCCAGTACTCCCTGCTGGACGGTGCCGCGCGGCTCAAGGACATGTTCAACGCCTGCAACGAGATGGGCATGACGCACATCGCCATGTCCGACCACGGCAACCTCCACGGTGCGTACGACTTCTTCCATTCCGCCAAGAAAGCCGGAATCACCCCGATCATCGGTATCGAGGCGTATGTCGCCCCGGAGTCCCGGCGGAACAAGCGGAAGATCCAGTGGGGCCAGCCGCACCAGAAGAAGGACGACGTCTCCGGTTCGGGTGGTTACACCCACAAGACGATCTGGGCGGCGAACCAGACCGGTCTGCACAACCTCTTCCGGCTGTCCTCGGACGCGTACGCCGAGGGCTGGCTGCAGAAGTGGCCCCGTATGGACAAGGAGACCATCTCCCAGTGGTCCGAGGGCCTGATCGCCTCCACCGGCTGCCCCTCCGGCGAACTGCAGACCCGGCTGCGCCTCGGCCAGTTCGACGAGGCCCTGAAGTCCGCGTCCGAGTACCAGGACATCTTCGGCAAGGACCGGTACTTCCTGGAGCTGATGGACCACGGCATCGAGATCGAGCGCCGCGTCCGCGACGGCCTCCTCGAGATCGGCAAGAAGCTCGGCATCCCGCCGCTCGTCACCAATGACTCTCACTACACGTACGCGCACGAGGCGGGCGCCCATGACGCGCTGCTCTGCATCCAGACGGGCAAGAACCTCTCGGACCCGGACCGCTTCAAGTTCGACGGCACCGGCTACTACCTGAAGTCGACCGACGAGATGTACGCGATCGACTCGTCCGACGCCTGGCAGGAGGGCTGCCGCAACACCCTGCTGGTCGCCGAGCAGATCGACACCTCCGGCATGTTCGAGGCGAAGAACCTCATGCCGAAGTTCGACATCCCCGAGGGCTACACCGAGGTCACCTGGTTCCAGGAGGAAGTCCGGCGCGGCATGGAGCGCCGCTTCCCCGGCGGCATCCCCGAGGACCGCCAGAAGCAGGCGGAGTACGAGATGGACGTCATCATCCAGATGGGGTTCCCGGGGTACTTCCTCGTCGTCGCCGACTTCATCATGTGGGCGAAGGAGAACGGCATCGCGGTCGGCCCCGGCCGTGGCTCCGCGGCCGGCTCGATCGTGGCGTACGCGATGGGCATCACCGACCTCGACCCCATCCCGCACGGTCTGATCTTCGAGCGCTTCCTCAACCCCGAGCGCGTCTCCATGCCCGATGTCGACATCGACTTCGACGAGCGTCGGCGCGTCGAAGTGATCAGGTACGTGACCGAGAAGTACGGCGCCGACAAGGTCGCCATGATCGGCACGTACGGCACCATCAAGGCCAAGAACGCGATCAAGGACTCCGCCCGGGTGCTGGGCTACCCGTACGCGATGGGCGACCGGCTCACGAAGGCGATGCCCGCCGACGTCCTCGGCAAGGGCATTCCGCTCTCCGGCATCCTCGACTCCAGCCACCCGCGCTACAGCGAGGCCGGCGAGATCCGCGGGATGTACGAGAACGAGCCGGACGTGAAGAAGGTCATCGACACCGCGCGCGGCGTCGAGGGCCTGGTCCGGCAGATGGGTGTGCACGCCGCCGGCGTGATCATGTCCAGCGAGACCATCACCGAGCACGTCCCCGTCTGGGTCAGGCACACCGACGGCGTCACCATCACACAGTGGGACTACCCGAGCTGTGAGTCGCTCGGCCTGCTCAAGATGGACTTCCTGGGCCTGCGCAACCTCACGATCATGGACGACGCCGTCAAGATGGTGAAGGCCAACAAGGGGATCGACATCGATCTCCTCAGCCTCCCGCTCGACGACCCGACGACCTTCGAACTGCTCCAGCGCGGCGACACCCTCGGCGTCTTCCAGTTCGACGGCGGCCCCATGCGGTCCCTGCTGCGGCTGATGAAGCCCGACAACTTCGAGGACATCTCCGCCGTCTCGGCCCTGTACCGGCCGGGCCCGATGGGCATGAACTCGCACACGAACTACGCCCTGCGCAAGAACGGCCAGCAGGAGATCACCCCGATCCACCCGGAGCTGGAGGCCCCCCTCAAGGAGGTCCTGGACGTCACCTACGGCCTGATCGTCTACCAGGAGCAGGTGCAGAAGGCCGCCCAGATCATCGCCGGGTACTCGCTGGGCGAGGCCGACATCCTCCGCCGCGTCATGGGCAAGAAGAAGCCCGAGGAGCTCGCGAAGAATTTCACGATCTTCCAGGCGGGCGCCCGCAAGAACGGCTACAGCGACGAGGCCATCCAGGCCCTGTGGGACGTGCTGGTCCCCTTCGCCGGCTACGCCTTCAACAAGGCCCACTCCGCCGCGTACGGCCTGGTCTCGTACTGGACGGCCTACCTCAAGGCCAACCACCCCGCCGAGTACATGGCGGGGCTGCTGACCTCGGTCAAGGACGACAAGGACAAGTCCGCGGTCTATCTGAACGAGTGCCGCCGCATGGGCATCAAGGTCCTGCCGCCCAATGTGAACGAGTCCGAGGCGAACTTCGCGGCCCAGGGCGACGACGTCATCCTCTTCGGCCTGACGGCCGTCCGGAACGTCGGACAGAACGTCGTGGACTCGATCATCAAGTGCCGTAAATCGAAGGGGAAGTACACCTCCTTCCCCGACTTCCTCGACAAGGTCGAGGCCGTCGTCTGCAACAAGCGCACCGTCGAGTCGCTCATCAAGGCCGGGGCCTTCGACGAGATGGGCCACACCCGCAAGGGCCTGGTCGCCCAGCACGAGCCCATGATCGACAACGTGGTGGCGGTGAAGCGCAAGGAGGCCGAGGGGCAGTTCGACCTCTTCGGCGGCATGGGCGACGAGGAGAGCGACGAGCCGGGCTTCGGCCTCGACGTCGAGTTCTCCGACGTCGAATGGGAGAAGTCCTATCTGCTCGCGCAGGAGCGCGAGATGCTCGGTCTGTACGTCTCGGACCACCCGCTCTTCGGCATCGAGCACGTGCTGAGCGACAAGACCGACGCGGCGATCTCCCAGCTCACGGGCGGGGAGCACGCGGACGGCGCGGTCGTCACCATCGGCGGCATCATCTCGGGCCTGCAGCGGAAGATGACCAAGCAGGGCAACGCGTGGGCGATCGCCACCGTCGAGGACCTGGCCGGCTCCATCGAGTGCATGTTCTTCCCGGCGACGTACCAGCTGGTGTCCACACAGCTCGTCGAGGACACGGTCGTCTTCGTCAAGGGACGGCTCGACAAGCGCGAGGACGTGCCGCGGCTCGTCGCGATGGAACTGATGGTCCCCGATCTGTCGTCGGCAGGCACCAATGCGCCCGTGGTGATCACCATCCCGACGGTGAAGGTCACCCCGCCCATGGTCAGCCGGCTCGGCGAGATCCTCGGCCACCACAAGGGCAACACGGAAGTGCGGATCAAGCTCCAGGGCGCCCGCAAGACCACCGTGCTCCGCCTCGACCGGCACCGGGTCCAGCCCGACCCCGCGCTCTTCGGCGATCTGAAGGTGCTGCTCGGCCCGTCCTGCCTCGCAGGCTGACCCCGCGACTCGTACGCATACGCATCGCGGAGGTACCAACGCGCTGTGGCGTAGCTGAGGGGCGCACCCGCACAGGGTGCGCCCCTCACGCATTCACGCATACGTCGACGCGGCGCGGAGCCTCAGTTGTGGCCGAAACGCTTCTGCCGGCCCTTGTGGGCGGCCGGATCTCCGGTGGCTATATGCGTCGCCCGCTGTTCGGCCTGGGCTTCCATCGAGGAACTGCGGGCCTGCTGCGCACCGCGCTCCGCGCTCGGGCCCGGCTGCGGCTTGCGTTCACGGTTCTTGTTCTTGGCCATGGTCTGCCTCCTGTGTCGTCTAGGGGCCAGGGCCGCCCTCAGACTCACATAGGGGTGCATACAGCGCATTTCGGATCATTGCGGTGAGTAACGGACTGCTGTTACGGTGCGGCTTCACAATCGCCACGCCGATGATCGAGTTCCGGCCGTCAACCCTCCGGCTGTCAGGCAGACTCGAAGGAAACCCGAAGCAACTTCCGATCCCGAGGTTCCCGAAAGAGGGTGGAACACGTGGACCGCTGCGTCGTCCTGGTGGACGCCGGTTATCTGCTGGGCGCCGCCGCGAGTCTCCTCGCCGGAGAACCGGCCCGCTCCCGCATCACCGTCGACCACGCCGCCCTCATCCAGGCCATCCGCGACCGCGCCGAGGCCGATACGGAACGTCCGCTGCTGCGCATCTACTGGTTCGACGGCGCCCCCGACCGCGTGCCCCAGCCCGAGCACCGCAGGCTGCGGGTCATGCCCCGGGTCACCGTCCGGCTCGGCGCACTGACCCGCAGCGACGGCCGCTGGGCGCAGAAGGGCGTCGACGCCGCGATGCACGCCGAACTCACCGAACTCGCCAGGAACCGCGCCTGCTCCGACGTGGTGCTGGTCACCGGCGACGGCGATCTGCTGCCGGGTCTGATGTCCGCCAAGGAACACGGGGTCGCCGTCCACCTCTGGGCCGTGCAGGCCGCCGACGGCGACTACAACCAGTCGGAGGACCTGGTCGCCGAGGCCGACGAGCGGCGCGTCCTCGACCGGGCCTGGATCACCCAGGCCGTCCGCGCCAAGGACCTCGGCGGGCTCTGCGCCCCGCCGCCCGCGCCCCGCCCGGAGATCGCGGCGATCCTCTCCGCCCCGCTGCCCGAGTCGGCGCTCGCCGCGTCCGCGGAGCGCGCGGACGAGGCGGCCCGTGCGCAGGTGGGAGAGGTACGCAACGGCACATCGTCCCCGGACGCCGCGGCGGGTACCACCTCCGCCGGACCGGTGGGCTCCGCGGCGAAGGGCGTCCCGACCCCCAAGGACCTCGCGGGCCTGCGCGGCCCGGCCGCCCCGGCCGACCGTCACCCCGCGGGCGCCACACTGCGCTGGTCCTCCGACAAGGGCTGGATCGAGCGGCCAGGCGGCGCGCTCGGCGAGCCGCCCGAGACCGCGTCGCTGCCCACGCTCGCCCAGCTCACCAGCGCCGAGCAGCGCTGGGCGGACCGCGAGGAGGACATCACCACGGTCGGCGGTGACCCCTACGAGGTCGGACAGGTCTTCGCGCGGCGCTGGATGGAGCGGCTCCCGGACCCCGCACACGTACAGAAGCTGTCCACCATGTACCCGCGCATCCCGCACCGCATCGACGGCGAACTGCTGCGGTACGCGGCCCGATTCGGACTTCTCGCCCACAAGGACGACCAGATCGACGAGCATGACCGCTATGCCATCCGGGCCGGATTCTGGCGCGAGATCGACGTCCGGGCCGCCGCCGAACACGCCCCCGCGGGGGAGTAGCCCCGAGGACCCCGTAGGCTCGTCCCTCGTGAGTACGGTGTGCGTGGTGCGGGATCTGGTCAAGACGTACCCCGCCGCGCGTGCCCGGCGGGGGGCTCCCGCGACCCCCGAGGTGCGGGCCAACGACGGAATCTCGCTGCAGGTGCGCACCGGCGAGATCTTCGGACTGCTCGGCCCCAACGGCGCCGGAAAGTCCACCCTCGTCCGCCAGCTCACCGGTCTGATGCGCCCCGATTCCGGCGCGGTCGAGGTCCTCGGTCACGACCTGGTACGCCACCCCGAGCGGGCGGCCCGGCTCATCGGCTACCTCGGACAGGAGTCCACCGCGCTCGACGAGCTGACCGTCGCCCTGGCCGCGGAGACGACCGGGCGGCTGCGGGGCCTCGGGGTACGGGAGGCACGCGCCGAGCGCGACACCGTGCTCGAGGAGCTCGGGCTGACCGCACTGGCCGGGCGGCCCCTGAAGAAGCTGTCCGGCGGGCAGCGGCGGCTGGCCTGCTTCGCGTGCACGCTGGTCGGCGAGCGGCCCGTCCTCGTCCTGGACGAGCCCACCACCGGAATGGACCCGGTCGCGCGGCGCGCGGTCTGGGCCGCGGTGGACCGGCGGCGCGCCGAGCACGGAGCGACGGTGCTCCTGGTCACCCACAACGTCATCGAGGCCGAGACCGTCCTCGACCGCGTCGCCGTGCTCGAACGCGGCAAGGTCATCGCCTGCGACAGCCCCGCTGGGCTCAAGGAGCGCGTGGCCGGAGAGGTGCGGGTGGAGCTCGTCTGGCGTGACCGGGCGCCCCTGGACGTCCCGGAGGTCGCCGCGCTCCGGGCCTCCGCCCAGGAGTCCGGCCGCCGCTGGGTGCTCCGGCTCGCCCCGGACGAGGCGCGGGCCGCGGTCGCCGCGGTGACCGGCGGCGCGGCGTTCGCGGCGCTGGACGACTTCACCCTGGCCACGCCGAGCCTGGAGGACGTGTACCTGGCGCTGGGCGGGCACGCGACGAAGGGCCTGGTGAAGGCATGAGCGGTGGGAGGCCCCCGCGTACCGGGGGGTTCCCGCGCCTGCCGTCGGCCGGGACCCGCGACCTGACGGCGCCGGCGCCGGTTTCGCGTCCGGCACCGCGTGATGCCGGCCGGGGCGGCCTGTGGCGTCGCGCGGTGGTGGCGTCCGTGTCCGCGGCGTCGCGGCAGGGGCGCGGCGGCCGGTGCGGTCGCCGGAGCGTGTTGTCGTCGGCGCTGTGCGCCGCCGGGCGGGGCCACGGCCGTGGCACAGTGAGCCCGAACGTACGGAACAGGAGCAGCGCCAGGTGAGCATCGTGCCTGCGGAGGCCGTGACCGCGAGTGTGCGCGGAGAGCAGGCCGCCGACCGTGCCGGGTCCGGCGGCGGTCCCGCGCCGCTCGCGCCACGCGCCCGGCTGCTGCCCGCGCTCGCCGCGGTGTACCGCGCGCAGCTGTCCCGGGCGCGGGTCGCCCGGATCCCCCTCCTCTTCGTGGCGACCTTCCAGTCCGTCGGCATCATGGTGCTGATGCGGGGCGTCGTCGACGGCGGCGCCGAGGCGCGTGCCGTCGTCGCCGGGTCGTCCGTGCTGGTCGTCGCGTTCGTCGCGCTCAATCTGCTCGCCCAGTACTTCGGCCAGCTCAGGGCCGGGGGCGGCCTCGACCACTACGCGACCCTGCCCGTGCCGCCCGCGGCGGTGGTGCTCGGCGCGGCGGGGGCGTACGCCTCCTTCACCGTGCCCGGGACGGTCGTGACCGCGGTCATCGGCTCGGTGCTCTTCGGGCTTCCGCTCACGCATCTATGGGTGCTGGCCGCCGTGATCCCGCTCGCGGGCGCCGCGCTCGCCGGGCTCGGCGCGGCGCTCGGGCTGCTCGCGACCCGCCAGGAACTCGCCACACTGCTCGGCCAGTTGGGCATGTCCGCGGCCCTGCTGCTGGGGGTGCTGCCGGCCGGGCGGCTGCCGGAGCCGATCGCGTACGCACGGGATCTGCTGCCGTCGACCTACGGGGTCGAGGCGCTGGCCCGCACCTTCGACACGCATCCGCAGTGGCCCGCCGTGGCATTGGACCTCGCGGTCTGCGCGGCCGTGGGCGTGGCGTCACTGGGCGTTGCGACATGGGCGTACCGGAGGGCCGCGGTCCGTTGAGGTGCGGTCCGGTGAGGCGGGCCACAGGGACGTTTGGCACGATGTCATGGTGACCGCACCCCTGACGCCGCCTCACCAGCCTCCGCCGCACGACGCGCCCTGGAACCACCCGTACCCCCTCCCCATGGAGAACGGAGAAGGGCAGGACATGAAGAGGGAGCTGCGCCTGGCTGCCATCGTCCTGCCGGCGGTGGTGCTGGCCGGCGTCGCGCTCGGCCTGCTGTGGCTGTGGCTCGCGCCGCGCGTGGCGCTGATCTCCACGGACAAGGCGGTCTTCGTCCTGGACACGGAGGGCGAGGAGGCGGCGGGAGCGGACGGCACGTTCGTGCTGCTGGCCCTCGGCTTCGGGGTGCTCTGTGCGGCGGTGGTCTTCCTGATCCACCGGCGCGGCGGAGTCGTGCTGGTCCTGGCGCTGGCGCTGGGCGGGCTTGCGGCTTCGGCGCTGGGCTGGGGGATCGGCTACTGGTTCGGTCCCGAGCACGACGTCGTCGCGCACGCGCGTGCGGTGGGCGAGGGTGTCATGTTCGACGCGCCCCTGCAGCTGCGCGCCCGGGCGGCGCTGCTGGCCTGGCCGGTGGCCTCCATGGTGGTCCACCTGGCCCTCACGGCGCTCTTCGGCCCCCGCGACCCGGAACCCGAGTGGCCGGCTCCGCCACTGGGCGGCGGCACGAGCGGCTGACGCGGCGGGCTGGTGCGGGGGCCGCTGCGCGGGGCCTCTTTTCCCGCCCCGCCCCTTCCCGCAACCGGGGCTCCGCCCCGGACTCCGTTCCGAAGGCGCTTCCCGCTACGCCCTGCGGGCGTGGGGGAGGTGCGGGTTCACTCGTCGGTGCCGTGGCACATCAAGCCCGTCCGGCGCTTGAGGACGCACTCTGCGGCCCACCCGTCCGTGCCGGGCACGCGCGCCCCGAGGCCCGCGGTTCGGGCCACCGGGGCGGACGGGCTGGCCGGGTCAGGCCGGGCGGTGGCCGTGGTTGGCGCGGCGCTTTTTGAGGCGCCATTTGCGTTTGCGCGTGCGCTTCGACATTGCGGGCCCCCTCGGATCGGGTGTCCTTCGGTCGTAGCGGAGAACAGGCCCGCCGTCGAGGGCCTACGCGCGGCCGATCGGGGCCACCACCGCGCCCGTGAGGGCGGCCAGGTCGGACGGTGCGAGTTCGACCTCCAGCCCGCGACGGCCGGCCGAGATACAGATCGTCGCGTGCGCGGAGGCCGACGCGTCCAGCACCGTCCGCAGCCGCTTGCGCTGGCCCAGCGGGGAGATGCCGCCCCGCACATAGCCCGTCGTGCGCTCCGCGGCCGCCGGGTCGGCCATCACCGCCCGCTTGCCGCCGACCGCCGTGGCCAGGGCCTTCAGGTCGAGCTGGCCCGCCACCGGGACGAC
This sequence comes from Streptomyces sp. NPDC059909, assembly GCF_042730885.1. Classification (NCBI taxonomy): domain Bacteria; kingdom Bacillati; phylum Actinomycetota; class Actinomycetes; order Kitasatosporales; family Streptomycetaceae; genus Streptomyces; species Streptomyces sp. NPDC059909. The sequence continues at coordinate 312,346 of NZ_JBHWKX010000002.1, read as the reverse complement.
GGCCACCGTCAGCTCGCCGTCGACGTCCGCGACGAGGGTCTTGAAGACCCGCTCGGGGGAGACGCCGAGCGCCTCGGCCGCCTCCTCGCCGTACGACGCCGACGCCGGGTCGTGCTCGTACGCGTGGACCGTGAACTCCGTACCCGCGGCCGTCAGCGCCACCGTCGCCGGAGTGCCCCCGCCGCCCTGCTTCTTCGACTTCTTCGCCAAGGTGCTCGTCCTCGCCTCTACCGCGTACGCGTCTCAGTTCGGGCTCGTCGGCGCCCGCGTCAGCTCCACCGCCGGCAGGGACGGGAGATGCCGGATCACCGCCGTCTCGGAGCGCAGCAGCTTCAGCTCCTCGCGCAGCCGCGTCGCCGTGTCCGGCGCCTGCAGGAGCCCCTGCTTCGCCGGGGTGTCCAGCACGGCCGCCGCGGCCACCAGATACGACACGACCGACGGCTCGTCCGGCAGCTCGGCGCCCGTCGACAGCGACCGCTCCCGCGCGCCCGCCAGCCGCTTCTGGTAGCTGCGGAATGCCCGCAGCACCCCCTCGGCGAGGGCGCCCGCCCCGTCGCCGGGCTCCTCCGGGATCTCCTCGAGTTCGGCGGTCAGAAAGGGACCGCTCGCATCGACGGAGAGCAGTTTGACCCGGCTCGTGCCGGTGGCCAGCACCTCGAAGCTGCCGTCCGCGCGTTCGCGGATCGTCGCGGCGTCCGCGATGCACCCCACCCGGTGGAACGCCTGGATCGGGTCCGGGCCGAAGCCCGCCGCGGGGCCCTTCTCGGGCAGCGCGGTCTGGTCCGGCAGGCCGGGCGCGGTCGGCGCGACCTCGCGGCCGTCGCGGATGGCGACCACGGCGAACCGGCGGGGTTCGGACTCGTCGGTCTTCAGCAGCTCGCGCATCATGGCGCGATAACGCTCTTCGAAGACGTTCAGCGGCAGAACGAGTCCGGGGAAGAGCACCGCGTTGAGCGGGAAGAGGGGCAGGCTTGCGGTGGTCACAGCGGCTAAGCGTAATGGCCGCCGGACGGGCTCTGTCCGGCCTGTCTGCGGATCGGACCGAGCGGACCCGCCGGACCGGGCACGCCGGGCACGCCGGGCAGGCCCAAGGACCCGGAGGAGTCGGCCGCTCGCGCCGACCTCGCCGCTCGCCCCCACCGCGCCGGCCGGTCGGACCGCTCCGAGCGCACCGACCCCCGCCGGAGCGGCATCGTCGAGGCCACCTCGATCCGTACGCCGTCCCGCGCCTCCAGGAACTGGCCCAGCGGATCGTCCGTCACACAGTTCCACGGGAACGACGTCGCGTACGGGCCGATCAGCCTGAACTGCTCCAGCGCCTCCGCCCAGCGGCCCCGCGCGATCAGCACGTACACCAGCAGATTGCGGACCTCCGACGGCCACGGGTCGCCGGCCTCGTACTGCCCGGACAGCGCGATCGCCAGATCGGCGGCGGCGTCGATCCGGTCGGCCTGCACGGCGGTGGGGTCGCCGGTCAGCAGCAGCGTGAACGCCGCCCGCACGGGCAGCGCCTGCACCAGCGAAGCCGGCAGCGCGTCCTCGGCGGCGCGCTCGGCGAAGTCGAAGCACTCGCGGTGCGAGCCGTACCAGACGGCGGAGAGGTACTGGAGCGCCGCGACATGACAGCCGTAGTGGTGCGGGGCACGCCGCACGGCCTGCTCCCACAGCGACTCGAACGCGGTGTGCGTGGCGTGCGTGCCGCGCGCCTGGTCGAGCGCGAGCCGCCAGGGCACCGGATCCCGCGGATCCGCTTCGGCCGCCGCGCCGATCAGCGGCCCGACCTCGCGGAGCCGCTCGACACGCGCGGGCGAGCCCCACGCCTTGCGCACCTCCAGTTCGGCCTTCACCATCAGGGCGTCCGGATCGCGCGGAGCGGCGGCGAGCCAGCGGGCCAGCCAGTCGCCCCGGTGGTACGCGAACGCCGCGAGCCGCATGACGTAGCGGTCGCGGTTCTCCCACTCGGCCGCCTCCCGCGTGGCGGCGAGCAGGGCAGCCGCCGGCGCGTGATCGCCGAGCGCGCCGGCCACGAGTGCGGGCCCGAGCCGCCCGTCGGGCGCGTCGAGCAGTACCGCGTCGTCCGGGGACAGCCCGTCGGCGAGCCGCGGGGTGTGCCGGACCATGCGGGCGGTGCCGATCAGGGCGCGGATCAGAGACATGGTGCGGACCATTGAAAGCCGCAGGTGGGGGCCGCGCCAGGGGGCATCTGTGAAGTTTTGGTAGCAGGTGGAATGGTTGTCCTGCCGGAGGTCAAGAAACGGCAAAGAGGTGCGTGATCCGGCGCACGCGCTCCTTGCCTCAGTGCGCCTCGGCGCGCCCCTCAGCCCGCCTCGGCGAGCCTCTCAGCCCCTCCTCAGCAGCCTCGACGCGCCCGCCGCCACCGTCGTCGCGAGGATCCAGCCGAGGAGGATCAGCGCCGCCGCGGCCCACTGCCAGTGGCCCTGCAGGCGCCAGTAGCCGTCCTGGCCGAGGTTGATCACCGGGAGGAGCAGGTCCAGGGCGTACAGGGACGGGTTCCACTCCGGGTGCTCGTCCGGCTTGATCGCCGAGGGCTCGAAGCGGGAGAACGCCACCGCCCCCGCCGCCCACAGGATCGCCATCCACAGCGCCGCCCGCCCCGGCCGGTAGCCGTACGCGACCGTCCAGTCCTGCAGATAGCCCCAGAGCTTCGCGGCCAGCGGCAGGGTCTCGCGGCGCCGGCGCTGCTTGGCGAGCAGCACCTCGCGCGCGTCGGCGTCCTCGCCGCTGTTGCGCAGCACCGTCGCCAGCCGTTCGTACGGCTCCGGCGCGTACTCGGGGGTGGCCGCGGCCACCCACTCCAGCCGGCGTGCGAGCGGGAAGCGGCTGTACGGGACGAGGTTCTCGTACACGAAGCCGCCCATCGCGAGCCCCCCGGGACCGGGCCAGCTCGTCGACAGGTCGATCAGCGTGACGATCTTCGCGCCGTTGAGCACGACGCGGCCCTCCTCGGGCCGCTCGCCGTTGAAGCGCAGCTCGGGTGTGGCGATCCTGCGCAGCGACAGCTCCTCGCGCCGGGCGTCCGACAGGATGAAGCGGGCCTTGTGGAAGTCGACCGCGTCGCCGAAGCGGCCGTCGTCCAGACGCACTCCGCCGTGGCACTCGAAGCGCTGCTCCCGTGCCCCGGGCGCCCGGCCGCCGGCGGCGTTGGCGATGCCGAACGGGGGAGTGGCGCCCTGGTTCCCCGCCACGTTCACCCAGGCGTACGTCATGTACAGCGTGCGCTCCACGGTCAGCTGCGGGGCGTTGAGCGCACGGCGTCCCTCCGCCGCCCGCAGCCGGCTGCCGCGCAGGCTCAGCGACACGCCGACCTTCGCCCCGCGCAGGCTGACCTCGCCGTACGTCTCGATCAGCTCGGCCTGGAGGTCCTGCGCCACTGACAGCCCGTCCGCGGCGATGGCACGGCCCCGCCGGTCCGGCCGTACCTGGATCTGGTTGATCAGCAGGTCCGTGCCTATCTGCGCGTCCGTGAGCCGTATCCCGCGCTCGACCCGGCAGCGCGGCAGATGCAGATCGCCCTCCGTGTGCAGCCGGGCGGCCTCCAGCCGCGGGATCGCGCAGCCGACCATGCGAAGGGTCGTGAACCGGGCCTCGGGGAGCGCCACTTCGTCCTCGAAGCGGCAGCCGTTCAGTTCGACGTACGGCCCGATCGTCCCGCCGGCGAGTGACAGCTTCCCGGTGATGAACGCCCCGCGCAGCTTCAGCGCGCACACCCGGCCCGGCCGCGCGGGCGGGCCGCTGAGCAGCAGCATCGCGATCACATCGGCGCGGACACTGCGCTCAGGGCCCCAGGCCCCGCCCGAGAAGGGATCGTTGAGCAGCGGATCACGGTCACGCAGGTCGCAGGTTCTGCCACTCTCGAACGACGTCCACATGGTGTGCTCCGCCGTGGTCAGATCAGTGGGCATGTCCATGCCCTGCGGCTCGGTCAAGGCCGCCCCCTCGCTTCCCCGGTTTCGTACAACCGTTCTTCCCGCTGAGTGACGGACTGAACGCTAGTGGTCATGAGCGACTTGTGGGACACGTATCAGCCAGTGATACGGACGACCGGTCCGCGGAGCGCGTCTGCGAGAATTGACCCGTGCTGCGATCAATTTCTCTGGCTCGAATCGATCTGCGTGGCGATGCCCTCCCGGAGGGTGGCGCCCTGCGTGACCTGCTGCCCCGCGCCGAGTTCGACGTGGAGGCCGCCCTGGAGAAGGTGCGGCCCATCTGCGAGGACGTGCGTCATCGCGGCACGGCGGCGCTGATCGACTACGCGGAGAAGTTCGACGGCGTGAAGCTGGAGCGGGTACGGGTGCCCGTGAAGGCACTCGCCGAGGCGCTGGAGCAGCTCGACCCCGAGGTCAGGGCCGCCCTGGAGGAGTCGATCCGGCGCGCCAGGACCGTCCACCGCGCGCAGCGCCGAGAGACGCACACCACGCAGGTCGTGCCGGGCGGCACGGTGACCGAGAAGTGGATTCCGGTCGAGCGCGTCGGGCTGTACGCACCGGGCGGGCGTTCCGTCTACCCGTCCTCCGTGATCATGAACGCGGTGCCGGCGCAGGAGGCCGGCGTCGAGTCCATCGCGCTCGCGTCCCCGCCGCAGAAGCCCCGTTTTGATGGAGATGCAGCCGGCGGCCTGCCGCACCCGACGATCCTCGCCGCGTGCGCGCTGCTCGGCGTGGACGAGGTGTACGCCGCGGGCGGTGCCCAGGCCGTCGCGATGTTCGCGTACGGCACGGAGGAGTGCGCCCCGGCCAACATGGTGACCGGCCCCGGCAATGTCTGGGTGGCCGCCGCCAAGCGCTATTTCACCGGCCGCATCGGCATCGACACCGAGGCCGGCCCGACCGAGATCGCGGTCCTCGCCGACGCCACCGCCGACCCGGCCCACGTCGCCGCCGACCTGATCAGCCAGGCCGAGCACGATCCGCTGGCCGCGGCCGTCCTGGTCACCGACTCGCCCGAGCTCGCGGACGCCGTCGAGCGCGAGCTGGAGCCGCAGGTCGCCGCCACGAAGCACGTCGAGGACCGCATCGTCCCCGCGCTGTCCGGCAAGCAGTCCGCGATCGTCCTCGTCGACGGCATCGAGGAGGGCCTGCGCGTCGTCGACGCGTACGGCGCCGAGCACCTGGAGATCCAGACCGCCGACGCCGCGGCCGTCGCCGACCGGGTCCGCAACGCGGGCGCGATCTTCGTCGGCCCCTGGGCGCCGGTCTCCCTCGGCGACTACTGCGCGGGCTCCAACCACGTGCTGCCCACCGGCGGCTGCGCCTGCCACTCCTCCGGACTCTCCGTCCAGTCCTTCCTGCGCGGCGTCCACATCGTGGACTACACGCGCGACGCACTCGCCGAGGTCACCCACCACGTGGTGACGCTGGCGGAAGCGGAGGACCTCCCGGCGCACGGAGCCGCGCTGAAGGCAAGGTTCGGATGGAAGGTGCCCGACAGCAAGTGACCGGCATTGACGATCTCCCCATCCGCGACGAGCTGCGCGGCAAGTCCCCGTACGGCGCGCCGCAGCTCGACGTGCCCGTACAGCTGAACACCAACGAGAACCCGTACCCGCTGCCCGAGCCGCTCGTCGAGCGCATCGCCGAGCGGGTCAGGGAAGCCGCGCGCGGCCTCAACCGCTACCCCGACCGGGACGCCGTCGAGCTCCGCACCGAGCTCGCCGAGTACCTCACCCGCACCGGAAAGCACCCGGTCTCTCTCGCCAACGTCTGGGCGGCCAACGGGTCCAACGAGGTCATCCAGCAGCTGCTCCAGACCTTCGGCGGCCCGGGCCGCACGGCCATCGGCTTCGAGCCCTCGTACTCGATGCACGGGCTGATCGCCCGCGGCACGGGCACCGGCTGGATCTCCGGTCCCCGCAACGACGACTTCACCATCGACGTGGCGGCGGCCTCGCGGGCCATCGCCGAGCACCGTCCCGACGTCGTCTTCATCACCTCGCCCAACAACCCCACCGGCACCGCCGTCGACGCCGGGACGGTCCTCGCGCTGTACGAGGCCGCCCAGCAGGCCAAGCCGTCGCTCGTGGTCGTGGACGAGGCGTACGTCGAGTTCAGCCACCGCCCCTCGCTGCTGCCGCTGATCGAGGGCCGGCCGAACCTCGTCGTCTCGCGCACCATGTCCAAGGCCTTCGGCGCCGCCGGGCTGCGCCTCGGCTATCTCGCCGCGCACCCGGCCGTGGTGGACGCCGTCCAGCTCGTGCGGCTGCCGTACCACCTCTCCGCCGTCACGCAGGCCACAGCACTCGCCGCCCTGGAGCACACGGACACGCTGCTGAAGTACGTCGAGCAGCTCAAGGAGGAGCGGGACCGGCTGGTCGCCGAGCTGCTCGCCATCGGCTACGAAGTGACGGAATCGGACGCCAACTTCGTCCAGTTCGGGCGCTTCGAGGACACCCACGGCATGTGGCAGAAGATCCTCGACCGGGGCGTCCTCGTCCGTGACAACGGCGTACCCGGGTGGCTGCGGGTCACCGCCGGCACCCCCGAAGAGAACGACGCGTTCCTCGATGCGGTTCGCGCACTGAAGAAGGAGCAGAGCTCATGAGCCGCGTAGGACGGGTCGAGCGCACCACCAAGGAGACGTCGGTCGTCGTCGAGATCAACCTCGACGGCACCGGACAGGTCGATGTGTCGACCGGGGTCGGCTTCTACGACCACATGCTGGACCAGCTCGGCCGCCACGGCCTGTTCGACCTCACCGTCAAGACCGACGGCGATCTGCACATCGACAGCCACCACACCATCGAGGACACCGCCCTCGCGCTGGGCGCCGCCTTCAAGCAGGCACTCGGCGACAAGGTGGGGATCTACCGCTTCGGCAACTGCACGGTCCCGCTGGACGAGTCGCTCGCGCAGGTGACCGTCGACCTGTCCGGCCGCCCCTACCTGGTGCACACCGAGCCGGAGAACATGGCGCCGATGATCGGCGCGTACGACACGACGATGACCCGGCACATCCTGGAGTCCTTCGTCGCCCAGGCGCAGATCGCGCTGCACGTCCACGTGCCGTACGGGCGCAATGCCCACCACATCGTGGAGTGCCAGTTCAAGGCGCTCGCCCGCGCCCTGCGCTACGCCTCCGAGCGCGACCCGCGCGCCGCCGGAATCCTTCCCTCCACGAAGGGTGCGCTGTAGTCGTGAACGGTCTTTCCACGGTTCTGATCGTCCTCGGGCTGTTCCTGATCGGTGGCGTGATCTCCTTCGCCAAGCAGCAGATGCCGAAGGGCCTGATCGTGCTGCTCTCCGCCGGCGCCGCGATGTGCCTGGCCGCCGGCGTCCTGCGACTGGACGTGTGGTCATGAGCGCGCGCAAGAAGGTCGTCGTCTTCGACTACGGCTTCGGCAACGTCCGTTCCGCCGAGCGGGCCATCGCCCGCGTCGGCGCGGACGTCGAGATCACCCGCGACTTCGACGCCGCCATGAACGCCGACGGGCTCCTCGTCCCCGGCGTCGGCGCCTTCTCCGCCTGCATGACCGGGCTGAAGGAGGCCCGCGGGCACTGGATCGTCGACCGCAGGCTCTCCGGCGGCCGCCCGGTCATGGGCATCTGCGTCGGCATGCAGATCCTCTTCGAGCGCGGCATCGAGCACGGCGTCGAGACCGAGGGCCTGGACGAGTGGCCCGGCGTCGTCGCGCCGCTGAAGGCCCCGGTCGTCCCCCACATGGGCTGGAACACCGTCAAGGCGCCCGAGGACAGCGAGCTGTTCGCGGGTCTCGACCCCGACGCCCGCTTCTACTTCGTCCACTCGTACGCCGTGCACGAATGGTCCCTCGAGATCACCAACCCCGCGATGCGCGCCCCCAAGGTCACCTGGGCGACCCACGGCGAGCCGTTCGTCGCGGCCGTCGAGAACGGCGCCCTGTGGGCGACCCAGTTCCACCCCGAGAAGTCCGGCGACGCCGGAGCCCAGCTCCTCACCAACTGGATCGAGACCCTCTGATCATGGCTCAGAAGCTTGAACTCCTCCCCGCCGTGGACGTCCGCGACGGTCAGGCCGTGCGTCTCGTCCACGGCGAGTCCGGTACGGAGACGTCGTACGGCTCCCCGCTGGAGGCCGCCCTCACCTGGCAGCGCGCGGGCGCCGAATGGCTCCACCTGGTCGACCTGGACGCCGCCTTCGGCACCGGTGACAACCGGGAGCTGATCGCCGAGGTCGCCGGGGCCATGGACCTCAAGGTCGAGCTGTCCGGCGGCATCCGCGACGACGAGACCCTCGCCGCGGCCCTCGCCACCGGCTGCACCCGCGTCAACCTCGGCACCGCGGCCCTGGAGACCCCCGAGTGGGTCGCCAAGGTCATCGCCGAGCACGGCGACAAGATCGCGGTCGGTCTCGACGTACGCGGCACGACCCTGCGCGGCCGCGGCTGGACCCGCGACGGCGGCGACCTCTACGAGACGCTGGCCCGCCTCGACTCCGAGGGCTGCGCCCGCTACGTCGTCACCGACATCGCCAAGGACGGCACCCTCCAGGGCCCCAACCTGGAGCTGCTGCGCAACGTCTGCGCCGCAACCGACAAGCCCGTCGTCGCCTCCGGCGGCGTCTCCTCGCTCGACGACCTGCGCGCGCTCGCCTCGCTGGTCCCGGCGGGCGTCGAGGGCGCCATCGTCGGCAAGGCGCTCTACGCCAAGGCGTTCACCCTGGAAGAGGCCCTGGAGGCAGTCTCCCGATGACAGACGTACGCCGCATCACCTCCGGCGGAGCGTGGGAAGAGGCCTACGCCTACTCGCGCGCCGTGGAGCTGCCGAACGGCCTCGTACTCGTCTCCGGCTGTACGTCGATGATCGACGGCGCCTTCGCCGATGGCGGCCCGTACGACCAGGCGGTCAACTCCTTCAACGTCGCCATCGGCGCGCTGAAGGAGCTCGGCCTCGGCACCGAGCACGTGGTGCGCACCCGGATGTACATCACGCACGCCCGGGACGTCGAGGAGGTCGGCCGCGCCCACAAAGAACTGTTCGACGCCGTCCGCCCCGCCGCGTCGATGGTCATCGTCGCCGGCCTCGTCGACCCGCGGCTGGTCGTGGAGGTCGAGGTCGAGGCGTACCGAGGAGGTTCGCGGTCATGACCCTCGCGGTCCGAGTCATCCCCTGCCTGGACGTGGACAACGGCCGGGTGGTCAAGGGAGTCAACTTCCAGAATCTGCGGGACGCGGGCGACCCGGTCGAGATGGCCAAGCTGTACGACGCCGAGGGCGCCGACGAGCTGACCTTCCTCGACATCACCGCGTCGTCCGGCGACCGCGAGACGACGTACGACGTGGTGCGCCGCACCGCAGAGCAGGTCTTCATCCCCCTCACGGTGGGCGGCGGCGTCCGCTCGGCGGACGACGTCGACAAGCTGCTGCGGGCCGGCGCCGACAAGGTCGGCGTCAACACGGCGGCCATCGCCCGCCCGGAGCTGATCCGTGAGATCGCCGAGCGCTTCGGCCGCCAGGTCCTGGTCCTGTCGGTGGACGCCCGCCGCACCCCGGAAGGCACCACGACGTCGTCCGGCTACGAGGTGACCACCCACGGCGGCCGCCGCGGCACCGGCATCGACGCCGTCGAATGGGCGCACCGGGCCGCCGAGCTGGGCGCGGGCGAGATCCTGCTCAACTCGATGGACGCCGACGGCACCAAGGACGGCTACGACACGGAGATGATCGCGGCCGTCCGCAAGCACGTCACGGTCCCGGTCATCGCCTCCGGCGGCGCGGGCAGACTCGCCGACTTCGCCCCGGCCATCACGGCGGGCGCGGACGCGGTGCTCGCGGCATCCGTCTTCCACTTCGGCGATCTGCGGATCGGGCAGGTGAAGGAGACGCTGCGCGAGGCGGGGCACCCCGTTCGGTAGTTCGAACCGCGTCGCGGGGGAGCCGTACTACGAGGAAGTGGCCACGCGCGCGGCCACCTTCCTGCACACGGCGTTGCGGCTCCGTCCGTTCACGGACTACAACGCGTCGATCGGTATCGGCTGCGTGCGTGCCTACATGGAGGAGTCCGGCGTGCCTGTCGCGCCGACGCACGGCGATTGGGCGAAGCTCGTCGGCGACGTCCGCAGTGACGAGGCGGACCTGACAGAGGTTGCCCGTCTTCTGCGCGACTGGGCCGCCTGAAACCCTTGGGGCGGGCCGTAACGGCCCGCCCCAAGGGTGATCCCCGTGCCCGCCCGGGTGTTCCACGGCACTTCACGGCACTCGCGACCCCATAGTGCGGTCATGAGACGAAACCGGCGGGCCGCACTCCTCTGTGTCGCGGTGTTCATCGCCGCGATCCTCCAGGTCACCGCTCTCGCCCCCGCCCCCTCGGCGCCAGGGGAGGGCCGCCCCTGCGTCAGCTCCCCGAAACCCCGCGGCGGCCCCGCCCGTGAGGTCCTGGACATCGCTCAGCGGGCCAGGAGCGAAATGGGCCTCAACTCGGTGGTGCTGCGGGTCACGAGGGACGGCGACGACGTCCTCACGACCGCCCTGGGCGAGTCCATGACCGGCGTACCCGCGACGCCCGGCATGCACTTCCGGGCCGGGTCGGTGGCCATCGTCTACATGGGCATGACCCTGCTGCAGCTGGTGGACGAGAAGAAGGCGCGGCTCGACGACCCCGTGTCCCGCTGGCTGCCGGACGCCCCGCACGCCGACGAGATCACACTGCGCATGCTCGGCGACTCCACCTCGGGGCTCCACGACTACGTCACCGACCCGAAGTTCCTCGCCGAACTGGAGGCGGCCCCGTTCCGCCACTGGACGCCCGAGGAGCTGGTGGCATTCCCGGCCGCCCACCCCCTCTGGTACGAGCCGGGCACCAGCTTCAGCTACTCCCACGCCAACTTCGTGCTCCTCGGCGCCGCCCTGGAGAAGATCAGCGGCACGCCGCTCGACAAGCTGCTGGAACAGCGCGTCATGGACCCTCTCGGGTTGAGCAACACCCGCAACTACGCCACCCCCGAGATCCAGCAGCCGGTTCTGCACGCGTTCACCTCGGAACGGGGCCGCTACGAGGAGTCCACCTTCTGGAACCCCTCGTGGACCACCGCGCCGGGCGCCGTCATCACCACGCACATCTGCGACCTGGCCCGCTCGGCGCAGGCCGTGGGCACGGGCGAGCTGCTGTCGCCCGCGGCGTACCGCACCCAGCTCGATCCCGGCACTGTCGGGCTCGGCGGCGCTACGAAGACCTGCCCCGCCACGGTGTGCCTGAAGAACACCGCAGCCATGCACTTCGGCCTCGGTGTGCTCGTGCTGAACGGCTGGATCGTGACGAACCCGTCGTTCTCCGGTTACGCCGCCATCCAGGCCTATCTGCCCGCCGAACGCCTCGCCGTCGCGGTCACGACGACCAAGGGGCCGAAGACCCCTGACGGCAACACGGCGGAAATCATCGCGAGCCGGATCGCCGCAGCCCTCGCCCCCGGCCACCCGCTCCCGGCAGTCACGCCGGCCTCCCCGAGCCGCTAGGACAGGCCCTGGCGCGGTCCTGGCCGGAGGACAGGCCCCAGGGGTTTCTTTCGGATCTTGCCGGGCTCCGGCCTGATCCAAAAGAAGCCCCCTAGCTCATCCCCAGCTTGGCCTCACGCACCTTGGCGACCGCGTCCTCGTCGCCCTCCAGCCCCACCGAGGCCTGCTTCTGCCGGCCGAAGGCGAAGAGTGTCAGCTCACCGGGATCCGCGGTCACCGTCACCACCGGCGTGCCGCGGTGCGCGACCGCCGTCTGACCGTCCGGGCGGCGCAGCACCAGCCCCACCGGCGACTTCCGGCCCAGCAGCCTGGCCCCCCGCTCCAGCCGCTTCCACAGGGTGTCCGCGAAGACCGGGTCCAGCTCCCGCGGCGCCCAGTCGGGCTGCGCCCGCCGTACGTCCTCCGCGTGCACATAGAACTCGACCGTGTTCGCCCCTTCGTCGACCGGCTTGATCGCGAACGGCGACATCCGCGGCGGGCCCGTACGGATCAGCTGGATCAGCTCCTCGTACGGCTTCGCGGCGAATTCCGCCTGCACCCGCTCCAGCCGGTTCCTCAGGACGCCCAGGATGATCCCGGCGGCCTCAGGGCGGCGCTCGCGTACCACCACATGCGCCGCCAGGTCGCGGGTGTTCCACCCCTCGCACAGGGTCGGGGCGTCGGGGCCCGCGGCCTCCAACAGATCGGCGAGAAGAAGCCGTTCACGCTTGGCATGGGTCGACATGCAGGTCAGCCTACGGCCGGGGACCCGCGTCCGCACAGTGGACGCACCGCCGGACGGAGAGCCCCGAAGCGGCACAATGGCCCCATGACAGGCATGCCCAGCACGCGCAGCGACTCCAGCGCACTCGACCCCGCCATCGCAGGCCGCCTCAAGCGCAGCGCCGACGGCCTGGTCCCGGCCATCGCCCAGCAGTACGACACCGGCGAGGTGCTCATGCTGGGCTGGATGGACGACGAGGCCCTGCACCGCACCCTCACCACCGGCCGCGCCACCTACTGGTCCCGCAGCCGGCGGGAGTACTGGGTCAAGGGCGACACGTCCGGCCACGTCCAGCACGTCAAGTCGGTCGCGCTCGACTGCGACGCCGACACCGTCCTCGTCAAGGTGGACCAGGTCGGCGCCGCCTGCCACACCGGCGCCCGTACCTGCTTCGACGCCGACGTGCTGCCACTGGGCCAGTAGGGTCGTACGCCATGGATCTCGAGACCTTCCGCAAGCTGGCGGACGATCGCCGCGTCATCCCCGTCAGCCGCCGCCTCCTCGCCGACGGCGACACGCCGGTCGGCCTCTACCGCAAGCTCGCGGCGGAGCGGCCGGGCACCTTCCTCCTCGAATCCGCGGAGAACGGGCGCTCCTGGTCCCGCTACTCCTTCGTCGGCGTACGGTCCGCCGCGACCCTCACCACTCGCGACGGCCAGGCCCACTGGCTCGGCACCCCGCCCGTCGGCGTACCCGTCGACGGCGACCCGCTGAAGGCGCTGCGCGCCACCGTCGACGCTCTGCACACCCCGCGCGACCTGGCCTCCGGAATGCCGCCCTTCACCGGCGGCATGGTCGGCTACCTCGGCTACGACATCGTCCGCCGGCTGGAGAAGATCGGCGAGCACGGCCGGGACGACCTGCAACTGCCCGAGCTGACCATGCTGCTCACCTCGGACCTCGCCGTCCTGGACCACTGGGCCGGCACGGTCCTGCTGATCGCCAACGCGATCAACCACAACGACCTCGACACCGGTGTCGACGAGGCGTACGCGGACGCCGTGGCCCGCCTCGACGCCATGGAGGCCGGCCTCTCCCGCCCGGTCACCTACGAGCCGCACGCCCTCCCGCCGTCCGAGCTGCCCCCCTACACGGCGCCGCTGTGGGGCGGGGAGCAGTTCCAGGAGGCCGTCGAGGACATCAAGGAGCGCATCCGCGCGGGCGAGGCCTTCCAGGTCGTCCCCTCGCAGCGCTTCGAGACGCCGTGCGAGGCGAGCGCCCTGGACGTCTACCGGGTGCTGCGGGCCACCAACCCGAGCCCGTACATGTACCTGCTCCGCTTCGAGGGCTTCGACGTCGTCGGCTCCAGCCCGGAGGCCCTGGTCAAGGTCGAGGACGGGCGCGCCATGGTGCACCCCATCGCCGGCACCCGTCCGCGCGGCGCCACCCCGCAGGAGGACCACGACCTCGCCGAGGAACTGCTCGCCGATCCCAAGGAGCGCGCCGAGCACCTCATGCTCGTCGACCTCGGCCGCAACGACCTCGGCCGGGTCTGCGAGCCGGGCTCGGTCGAGGTCGTCGACTTCATGTCCATCGAGCGGTACTCGCACGTCATGCACATCGTGTCGACCGTGACCGGCACCGTCGCCGAAGGCCGTACCGCCTTCGACGTCCTGACCGCCTGCTTCCCGGCGGGCACGCTCTCGGGCGCCCCGAAGCCCCGCGCGATGCAGATCATCGAGGAGCTGGAGCCCTCGCGGCGCGGACTGTACGGCGGCTGTGTCGGCTACCTCGACTTCGCGGGCGACTCCGACACCGCCATTGCCATCCGTACCGCCCTGCTGCGTGACGGCACCGCGTACGTGCAGGCCGGCGCGGGCATCGTCGCCGACTCGGACCCGGTCGCCGAGAACACCGAATGCCGCAACAAGGCGGCCGCGGTGCTGCGGGCCGTGCATACGGCGAACCGGCTGAACGACAACTGAACCGGTAGGGGATAGTGGGGTACGTGAGTGCTACATCCGTACCCCAGCCCCGTACCGAGAGCGCCACGGCCGCCACAGGCAGCCGGCGCAGCCTCGCAGCCGCCCTGCTGCTCGGCGCCGTCGGCGCCGCCGTGGTGCTGCTCGCCTCCGGGCAGACCTGGGCCGAGGGCACGGCCTCGGTTCTCGGCAGCGGCGTGCCCCTGAAGGCCGGCGGCCGGGACGTCACCGGCCTTCCGGCCGCGCTCGCCGTCGTCGGTCTGGCCGCGCTCGTCGCCCTCTTCGCCGTCCGCCGCACCGGGCGGCTGCTCGTCGCCGCCCTGCTCGCCCTCAGCGGTGCGGGCGCGTCGGTCGCCGCGTACACCAGCGTCTCCGGGACCGCGGCCCTCGACGAGCAGGCGCGGCGCACCACCGGGGACAGCGCCGCCGTGGTCGACTCGCTCACGCACACCGCGTGGCCGTTCGTCACCGCCGCCGCCGGACTGCTGATCCTGGCCGCGGGTGTGCTCGCCCTGCGGTACGGCGCCGCCTGGCCCGCGATGTCCGGCCGCTACGAACGCGAGGGCGCAGGCCCGCGCAAGGCGGCCGCCGCGATCGATCCGGAGCGGCCCGAGGACCTGTGGAAGGCCCTCGACCGCGGCGAGGACCCCACGCGCGATCAGTGACGACCCCCACGTCCTGACACCCCCCGGAGTGCGGGACAATAGGGTGCGAGGGGGTCCCCACGCCCTGGGGCGGAGGGGGAATCCGCATCACCCCACAGCGCTAGACGCGAGACGAACGAGGAGCAACTCATGGCGGGCAGCAGCCACGGACACACCCCGGCCGCCTGGACCGGCGTCACCATCAGCTTCATCGGCTTCTGCATCGCCGGAGTCTTCATGGTGGCGGCCAATCCGCTCGGCTTCTGGGCCGGAATCGCCGTGACGCTGCTCGGCGGTGTCGTGGGCGGTGCGATGAAGGCCGCGGGTCTCGGCATGCCCAAGCAGCAGCCCATCCGCATTCAGGCCCCCGCCCCGGTCGCGAAGCCCGCGCCGGCCGAGGTCACGGTGGCCTCCTGACGCCACGAGCACCCCTCAGGATCCCCTGAGCGCTTCGTGCGAGGCGCAGTCCGGCGAGCCCGGGCTGCGCCTCTCCGCATGCCCGGGGGACAATCACGGGGTGGATGCCATCCCTGCCGCCGCCCCCGGCCCGGGCGAGCCCCCCGTGCCGGGGCCCGCGCCGCACACCGCGCCCGCCCCTGTGCACGGCACACCCGCCCCTGCGCACGGCCCGGTGGCGGGGCCGGTGCCGGCACCCACGGCCGTCGCGCCGCTCGTGCGGCGGCTCGCCCCGCCGCTGGCGAGCATGGCCGGAGTCGCCGCGGCCTTCGCGTACGTCGGCACGGTGGACCCCAACGAGCCCGGGCACTATCCGGTCTGCCCCCTGCTGCGGCTCACCGGGATCTACTGTCCGGGCTGCGGGGGTCTGCGCAGCGCCCACGCCTTCATCACCGGCGACATCGGCGCCGCCCTCGGTGCCAATGCCGTCGCCACCGTCGGTTACGGGGTCTTCGCCGTCCTGTGGATCGTCTGGCTCGTCCGCGCCGCCCGGAACAGGCCGGTGCGGATCGGCCTCGGGCCCGTCTGGTGGTGGGGTCTCGGCGGGATTCTGCTGGTCTACACCGTCGTACGGAATCTTCCGTTCGGGGCGTTCCTCGCGCCATGAACGGCAGCAAGCGGTTCCAGGTAGTGGGACGGCCGTCAACCGGATGCGGGGCCTTCGCCCTCCTACGGATACCATCGAGATTGCTGACAGTGATCCACCATCAACCTCCCGGAAGGGGGCCGCTCGCGTGAGTGTGCTCGACGAGATCATCGAAGGCGTGCGCGCCGACCTCGCAGAGCGGCAGGCGCGGGTCAGCCTCGACGAGCTCAAGGAGCGTGCCGCCAAGGCGCCCCAGGCCAAGGACGGCGTCGCCGCGCTGCGCGGCGACGGGGTCAAGGTCATCTGCGAGGTGAAGCGCTCCAGTCCCTCCAAGGGCGCGCTCGCCGCCATCGCGGACCCTGCCGGACTCGCCGCCGACTACGAGGCGGGCGGCGCGGCCGTCATCTCCGTCCTCACCGAACAGCGCCGCTTCGGCGGCTCGCTCGCGGACCTGGAAGCCGTGCGGGCCCGGGTGGACATCCCGCTGCTCCGCAAGGACTTCATCGTCACGTCGTACCAGCTGTGGGAAGCCCGTGCCTACGGTGCCGACCTGGTCCTGCTGATCGTCGCCGCACTCGATCAGGAGGCGCTCGTCTCCCTGATCGAGCGTGCCCAGTCGATCGGCCTCACCCCGCTCGTCGAGGTCCATGACGAGGACGAGGTCGAGCGTGCCGTGGACGCCGGAGCCAAGATCATCGGTGTCAACGCACGGGACCTCAGGACCCTCAAGGTCGACCGTTCCACCTTCGAACGGGTCGTCCCCGAGATCCCCGCGGGCATCGTCAAGATCGCCGAGTCCGGCATCCGCGGCCCGCACGACCTGATCGCGTACGCCAACGCCGGCGCCGATGCCGTCCTCGTCGGCGAGTCCCTGGTCACCGGCCGCGACCCGAAGGCCGCAGTGGCCGACCTGGTCGCCGCGGGCGCCCACCCGGCGCTGCGGCACGGGAGGGGCTGACCTCCCGCCCATGACCACAGCCGTCCGCCGCGCAACGCCGCCCCGGCCGGGCCTTCGCCGCCCGGCCGGTGCGGCCGCGTCCGCGCGCGTGCCGCACGCGCCGCTGGCGCGCGGCTGCCGCCCGCGCGGCTGCCGGGCCCCGGCCCGCCGGGTGCACGGACGGCGCGTCCGGTACGTGATCGGGGACGAGCCCGGCCAGGTCAACGGCATGCGATGGCGCCGTGGGTGGGGGTCGCCCCACGACCCCACACCCCCCCCCCCTCCCCTCCCCCCCCCCCCCCCTCAGAACCCTTTCCCCCCCCCCCCCCCCCCCCCTCCCCCCCCCCAA
>NZ_JBHWKX010000002.1:249575-295236 GCF_042730885.1 Streptomyces sp. NPDC059909 | reverse complement strand
AAAAAACCCCCCCCCCCAGGTTGGGGAGTGTTTGGGGGGTGGGGGGGGGGGGAGAAGAGAGGGGGGGGTGGCGCGGTTGCGGAGCTCCGCTCAGCGACCCGACGTCACTCTCATTTCTCTTCAGCTGATCGCTCTTGAGGAGTTCTGGCATGCCCAGCGATTACTTCATTCCCGACCCCGAGGGTCTGGTGCCCGACGCCGCGGGCTACTTCGGCGCCTTCGGCGGCAAGTTCATCCCCGAGGCCCTCGTCGCCGCGGTCGACGAAGTGGCCGTCGAGTACGACAAGGCCAAGGCCGACCCGGCCTTCGCCGCCGAGCTCGACGAACTGCTCGTCCACTACACCGGCCGGCCCAGCGCCCTGACCGAGGTTCCCCGCTTCGCCGAGCACGCCGGTGGCGCGCGGGTGTTCCTCAAGCGTGAGGACCTCAACCACACCGGCTCCCACAAGATCAACAACGTGCTGGGGCAGGCCCTGCTCACCAGGCGCATGGGCAAGACCCGCGTCATCGCCGAGACCGGCGCGGGCCAGCACGGCGTCGCCACCGCGACCGCCTGCGCGCTCTTCGGCCTCGACTGCACCATCTACATGGGCGAGATCGACACCCAGCGCCAGGCGCTGAACGTCGCCCGGATGCGCATGCTCGGCGCCGAGGTCGTCCCGGTGAAGTCCGGCAGCCGCACCCTCAAGGACGCGATCAACGAGGCGTTCCGCGACTGGGTCGCCAATGTCGACCACACCCACTATCTCTTCGGCACGGTCGCGGGCCCGCACCCCTTCCCGGCCATGGTCCGCGACTTCCATCGCGTCATCGGCGTCGAGGCCCGCCGCCAGATCCTGGAGCGCGCGGGCCGGCTCCCCGACGCTGCGGTTGCCTGTGTCGGCGGCGGTTCCAACGCCATCGGCCTCTTCCACGCCTTCATCCCGGACGCGGACGTACGGCTGGTGGGCTGCGAGCCCGCCGGCCACGGTGTCGAGAGCGGCGAGCACGCGGCCACGCTGACCGCGGGTGAGCCCGGGATCCTGCACGGCTCGCGCTCCTACGTCCTCCAGGACGACGAGGGCCAGATCACCGAGCCGTACTCGATCTCGGCGGGGCTCGACTACCCGGGCATCGGGCCGGAGCACTCGTACCTCAAGGACAGCGGACGAGGCGAGTACCGGGCCGTCACCGACGACGCCGCGATGCAGGCCCTGCGGCTCCTGTCCCGCACGGAAGGCATCATCCCGGCGATCGAGTCCGCGCACGCGCTCGCCGGAGCCCTGGAGCTCGGCAAGGAGCTCGGCAAGGACGGGCTGATCCTGGTCAACCTGTCCGGCCGCGGTGACAAGGACATGGACACCGCCGCCCGCTACTTCGGGCTGTACGACGAGAAGGCCGCGGCCACCGTGGCGGCGGACGCGGCCGGAGAGGTCGCCGAGATCGAGGGGGACGCCAAGTGAGCGGGGCTGCATTCTCCGGTGGAAAGCGTCAGCTGCTGAGCGACACCCTGGCGCAGGCCAAGGCCGAGAACCGGGCGGCGCTGATCGCGTACCTCCCGGCCGGCTTCCCGACCGTCGACGGCGGCATCGAGGCGATCAAGGCGGTCTTCGACGGCGGCGCGGACGTCGTCGAGGTCGGCCTGCCGCACAGCGACCCGGTGCTCGACGGCCCCGTCATCCAGACCGCCGACGACATCGCCCTGCGCGGCGGGGTCAGGATCGCGGACGTCATGCGCACGGTCCGCGAGGCCCACACGGCCACGGGCAAGCCCGTGCTCGTGATGACGTACTGGAACCCCATCGACCGCTACGGCATCGAGCGCTTCACCGCCGAGCTGGCCGAGGCGGGCGGCGCGGGCTGCATCCTGCCCGACCTGCCGGTCCAGGAGTCCGCGGTGTGGCGCGAGCACGCCGAGAAGCACGGGCTCGCCACGGTCTTCGTGGTCGCCCCGAGCAGCAAGGACCAGCGGCTCGCCGAGATCACGGCGGCGGGCTCCGGTTTCGTCTACGCCGCCTCGCTGATGGGTGTCACCGGCACCCGGGAGTCCGTCGGCGCCCAGGCCCACGACCTGGTCCGGCGCACCCGTGCCACGACCGAACTGCCCGTCTGTGTCGGCCTCGGCGTCTCCGACGCCGGGCAGGCCGCCGAGGTCGCCGGCTTCGCCGACGGCGTGATCGTGGGCTCGGCCTTCGTCAAGCGGATGCTCGACGCGGACGACCACGCGGCGGGGATCGCGGCGGTGCGCGTGCTCGCGGGCGAGCTGGCCGAAGGCGTCCGCAAGCGCTGACGACACCGGCGCGCTCCGGATCCGCGCAGGGATCTGATCGGACCGGCTCACCCGTCCGGGTGGACCTCGGGCCGGGGAGGCGCATAGGCGCCTCCCCGGTTCGTTGCTGTGGGCGTGAGCGAGAAGAACCGTGACGGAAGACGGGCCGCGCGAGAGCGGCTCCTGCAAGAGCGTGAGCTGGAGAAGGCGCGTGAGAAGCGACGGCGCCTGCTGATCGTGTCCGCGGCCGTGGTCGGCGTGCTGGGACTGGCCGCGGTCATCGGCGTGATCGCGGCCAACAGCGGCAAGGACGACGGCTCCGAGGCCGGGCCGGTCGTCGCGCCCAGCGGCGCCGAGGGCGAGGAGCAGCTCGCGCTCCCGGCCGGCGCGAGCGACGCGCCGTCCACGCTCACGGTCTGGGAGGACTTCCGCTGCCCGGCGTGCGCCCAGTTCGAGAACGGGTTCCGGGACACGATCCACGAGCTGACGGACTCCGGACAGCTCAAGGTCGAGTACCACCTCGCGACGCTCATCGACGGGAACATGGGAGGCACCGGCTCCCTGCGCGCGGCGAACGCGGCGGCGTGCGCCCAGGATGCCGGAAAGTTCGTGCAGTACCACGACGTGCTGTACCAGAACCAGCCGCCGGAGACCGAGGACGGCTTCGCCGACACCAACCGGCTCATCGCGCTGGCCGGGAAGGTCGAGGGGCTGGACACGCCCGCGTTCCGCAGCTGTGTGGAGGAAGGCAGGCACGACAGCTGGGTGAAGAAGTCGGCACAGGCCTTCCGCGACGGCAGCTTCAGCGGTACGCCGACGGTGCTGCTGAACGGGAAGGCGGCGTTCCCCCAGAGGGACGGGGAGCAGATCACCCCGGAGAACCTGAAGAAGTGGGTCGCCGAGGCGAACGCCGGCAAGAAGCCGGGGACGGCGCAGCCGAGCCCTGCGGGTTCGTGAGGACGCGACCGGCGTGATCGGGGAGGCCGGACCGGTGGGACCGGCCTCCCCTGGCCCGGCCTGACGGGACCCGGATTCGGCCGGGGTGCCCGGGCCGGCTTCGGCGTGGCGTGCCGGGGTGGCCGCCGAGCCCCGGTGCGGCCTCCGGCGGCTCTGTCATTCGGCTGCTCGTTATGCAGACGTTGCCGGGTGGGTTGCGACGCGTCCCGTCCGGCAGGGTAGCGTCGGACCTGCCATGGACCTTGCCTACATTCCCAGCCCGTCGACCGGTGTGATCAACCTCGGACCGGTTCCGCTGCGCGGCTATGCCTTCTGCATCATCATCGGCGTCTTCGTCGCCGTCTGGTACGGCAACAAGCGCTGGATCGCCCGCGGCGGCAAAGCCGGCACGGTGGCCGACATCGCCGTCTGGGCGGTGCCGTTCGGCCTCGTCGGCGGCCGGCTGTACCACGTGATCACCGACTACCAGCTGTACTTCAGCGAGGGTGAGAACTGGGTCGACGCGTTCAAGATCTGGGAGGGCGGCCTCGGCATCTGGGGCGCGATCGCCCTCGGCGCGGTCGGCGCCTGGATCGGCTGCCGCCGGCGGGGCATCCCGCTGCCCGCGTACGCCGACGCCATCGCGCCCGGTATCGCCTTCGCTCAGGCGATCGGCCGCTGGGGCAACTGGTTCAACCAGGAGCTGTACGGCAGGCCGACGGATCTGCCCTGGGCCCTCAAGATCAGCGAGGGCGTGAACCGCGAGGCGGGCCTGTACCACCCGACGTTCCTCTACGAGTCGCTGTGGTGCGTCGGCGTCGCGCTCCTGGTCATCTGGGCCGACCGCCGCTTCAGGCTCGGCCACGGGCGGGCCTTCGCGCTGTACGTCGCCGCGTACTGCGCCGGCCGCGGCTGGATCGAGTACATGCGCGTCGACGAGGCCCACCACGTCCTGGGCCTGCGGCTGAACGTCTGGACCGCGATCGTGGTCGGCGTCCTCGCCGTGGCGTACATCGTGATCTCGGCGCGGCTGCGCCCGGGCCGCGAAGAGGTCGTCGAGCCCCCGAAGCCCGACGCCGACGCACCTGCGGACGCGGCATCCACGGACGCCAGGCCCGAGCCCGCGGCCGACGCCGTCCCGCTGGATCTGGACAAGGCCCCCGACGGCAACGCGGCGGACTCCGGATCCGCCCACACGAGCTGACCGCACCACTCACCGCTCACGCTCCGCACGAGGCCGCCCGACCACGATGGTCGGGCGGCCTCGTGCGTCCGCGCCGTGGGCGCCCCCGCCGTGTGCCTCCCTGCCGGGGGACGGCGGCGGACGGCCGCCGGGACCGATGCCGCCCGCGCGCCGAGGCGGTCGTGGACATCGGACGGGGCCATGGGTCACTCGCCGCGGCGTGCCAGGGAGAGGGTGCGGTGGGCCGTGGCGACCACCGCCGCGTCGACGAAGCGGCCGTCCGGGAGGGCCAGCGCGCCCGCGTCCGTCTCGGCCGCCTTGACGATCTCCTCGGCCGCCTCGACCTCCTCGGGGCTGGGGAAGTACGCCCGCTCGATGACTGGCAGCTGACGGGGGTGGATCGCCGCCCGGCCGAAGAAGCCGACGGCCCGGCCGTGGGCGCAGGACTCCGCGAGACCGTCGAGGTCGCGGATGTCGGGGAATACCGACTGCGGCGGCGGTGCTAGCCCGGCCGCGCGGGCCGCGACCACGATGCGGCTGCGCGGCCAGTCGAGGCCACGGTCGTCGCGTACCCCCAGGTCGGCGCGGAGGTCCGCCTCGCCGAGGGCGATCCCGCGGACCGCGGGGTCGGCGGTCGCGATGGCGTACGCGTGCTCGACGCCGGACGCCGACTCCAGCAGCGCGTACAGGTCCGTCCCCGGGGCGAGCGACGCCGGACCAAGGATGTCAGTGGCGTGTGCCACCTTGGGGATACGCAGTGCGGACAGGCCGGGAAGTCCCGCCAGCGCCTCGATGTCGTGCTCTGCGTGGATCCGGACATGGACGGGCACCGGCTGGGGCGAGGCGAGCAGTTCGGCGGTCGCCGCGAGGGCGTACTCCTTGCGGTCGGGCGGAACCGCGTCCTCGAGATCGACGATCACGATGTCGGCCCCGCAGGAGAGCGCCTTGTGCACGACGTCGGGATGGTCCCCGGGGGCGTACAGCCAGGTGAGCGGGGTGGTCTCGGGAGTGTCGCCAGGAGTGGTGTCCGACGGGGCGGTCACAGGGCGCCTTCGCTGCGGAGCTCGGAGATCCGGGCGGGCGTGAGCCCGAGTTCGCCCAGCACCGCATCGGTGTCCGCGCCGTGCGGCCGGCCCGCCCAGCGAATCCCCCCGGGAGTCTCGGAAAGGCGGAAGAGGATGTTCTGCATACGGATCGGCCCGAGCTCCGGGTCGGGGACCTCGGTGACGCTGTCCAGCGCGCGGTACTGGGGATCGGCCATGACGTCGCGGATGTCGTAGACGGGCGCGATCGCCGCCTCCGCCTTCTCGAACGCGTCGAGAACCTCGTCGCGCGTGTGCCGGGCGATCCACGCGCCCACCGCCTCGTCGAGTTCGTCGGCGTGCTCGGCCCGCCCGCTGCCCGTGGCGAACCAGGGCTCGCCCGTCAGCTCCGGTCGGCCGACGAGCCGCATGACGCGTTCGGCGACGGACTGGGCGGACGTGGAGACGGCGAGCCAGGCCCCGTCGGCCGCCCGGTAGGTGTTGCGGGGGGCGTTGTTGCGGGAGCGGTTGCCGCAGCGCGGCTGGACGTAGCCGAGCTGGTCGTACCAGATGGGCTGCGGGCCGAGGACGGTGAGGATCGGTTCGATGATGGCCATGTCGACGACCTGGCCGCGGCCGGACGCGGCCCGGGCGGTCAGCGCGGTCATCACGGCGTAGGAGGTGGCGAGTGCGGCGATGGAGTCGGCGAGTCCGAAGGGAGGCAGCGTGGGCGGACCGTCGGGTTCGCCGGTGATGGCGGCGAAGCCGCTCATCGCCTCGGCGAGCGTGCCGAAGCCCGGGCGGTGGCAGTACGGGCCGAACTGACCGAAGCCGGTGACCCGGGCGAGGACGAGGCCGGGGTTGGCGGCGCTCAGCTCCTCCCAGCCGAGCCGCCACTTCTCCAGGGTGCCGGGGCGGAAGTTCTCGATGACGACATCGGCGGTGGCGGCGAGACTGAGGAGGGTCTCCCGGCCGCCGGGCGTGGACAGGTTGAGCGTGATGGTGCGCTTGTTGCGGCCGAGCAGCTTCCACCAGAGACCGATGCCGTCCTTGGCCGGGCCGTGCCCGCGTGACGGGTCGGGTGTGCGGGGGTGTTCGACCTTGATGACGTCGGCGCCGAAGTCGCCGAGCATCGTCGCGGCGAGCGGCCCGGCGAACAGCGTGGCCAGATCGAGGACGCGCAGCCCGGCCAGCGGACCGTCTCCGGCGTCACCGCTGCTTGCGGTGGGGTGGTGGGCGGCGACACCGTCGGCGTCGGGGTCGTGCATGGGGGCTCCAAGCTCCTTGCGAGGCTCCGGCGGGGGGTACTCAGTGGTTGACCGGACTGTGGGCGGCGTCCGCCGCCTCGTCGATCTCCGGGCGGTACGGCATGGAGGACGAGGCACCGGGACGCTGGACGGAGAGCGCGGCGGCGGCCGAGGCCCAGGCCATCGCGGCGGGCATCGGCCTGCCCTCGGCGACGGCCACGGCGAGGGCGCCGACGAAGGTGTCGCCCGCGGCGGTCGTGTCGACGGCGCGGACAAGGGGGGCGGGCACGGTGACGGGCTCGGCGCCGCGGGCGGCGTAGAGGCTGCCCGCCGCGCCGAGGGTGATCACCACCTCCGGCACCTGGCGGAGCAGCACCTCGGCGGCGGCGTGCGGGTCGGCGATGCCGGCGAGGGCGGCGGCCTCGTGCTCGTTCGGCACCAGCAGATCGGTGGCGGCCAGCAGTTCGGGCGGCAACGGCTGCACGGGCGCCGGGGTGAGGACGGTGCGTACACCGTGGCGCCGGGCGGCCTGGGCGCCGGCGATCACGCCGTCCAGGGGGAGTTCGAGCTGAAGGAGGAGAGCGTCGGCGGTGGCGATGAGGGCCTCGTCGCCGGGGGCGAGGTGGTCGACGGTGCCGTTGGCGCCGGGGACCACGACGATCGCGTTGCCGCCCTCGTCGTCGACGACGATGTGCGCCGTGCCGGACGGGCCCTCGGCCGTGCGCAGCAGATCGGTGTCGACGCCGGAGCCGTCGAGCGTGGCCCGCAGGCGTACGCCGAAGTCGTCCGTGCCGACGGCGCCGATCATCGACACGGCGCCGCCGGCCCGGGCGGCTGCGACTGCCTGGTTGGCGCCCTTGCCGCCGGGGACCGTACGGAACTCGCGTCCCGTGACGGTCTCTCCGCGCCGAGGGGCCTTCGCGACGTAGGCGACGAGGTCCATGTTGGTGCTGCCGAGCACCACGATGCCGGTCATGGGCGGAGGTCCTCCCGGAGTGTGGTCTGAGCGGGCGTGGTCTGAGCGGGCGTGGTCCGAGCGGGTGTGGTCCGAGGGCGGGCGGTTTGCGCGAGCGTGAGGCGGGCGAGGGAGTCGAAGCCGGTGCCGTCGAAGCCGGCGACGGTGGTGGCGAGCCGGTTCTTGAGCGGCGCGGTCCACCGCTCGGGCAGCCGGTCCGGGTGCCCGGCGAGCAGCCCGGCGAGGGATCCGGCGGTGGCTCCGGTGGAGTCGGTGTCCCAGCCGCCGGACACGGCACGGCAGACGGAGCCGGTGAAGTCGCCGTCGGCATGGGTGAGGGCTGCGGCGAGGAGCGCGGTGTTCGGGATGACGTGAACCCAGTGGTAGCTGCCGTAGGCGGCGTGCAGGCGGTCCACGACATCGTCGAAGTCGCCGTGGGCGGTGGCCGTCTCGATGCCGGAGCGGACGGCTTCGGCGAGGCGCGAGCGGGGCGGGACGACGCGGAGGCCGGTGCGCAGGCACCGGTGGACGTCCGCAGTGCCGGCCGCCGCTTCGGCGAGGGCGGCGGCGGCGAACATCGCGCCGTACACCCCGTTGGCGGTGTGCGTGAGCGTCGCGTCCCGGTGCGCCTGCGCGGCGGCCGCGGCCGGGTCGCCGGGGTGCGTCCATCCGTGCACGTCGGCGCGGATGGCGGCGCCGATCCACTCACGGAACGGGTTGTGGTGGACGGCGGTGAGCGGCGGCTCGAGACCGGCGAGCAGGTTGCGGAAGGCGACGCGCTCGGCGGTGAACGTGCGGCCGGCGGGAAGTTCGTCGAGCCAGAGCCGGGCGACGTCGGCCGTGTCGAAGCCGGGCCCGTACCGCTGGAGGAGGAGCAGGTTGAGGAGGGGGTAGTTGAGGTCGTCGTCCTCGGGCATGCCGTCGATGTTCTCGGCCAGGGAGGTGGTGGCGGAGCGGCGGTTCCAGGGGTGGGCGGCGAGCAGCTCCGGGGGGACGCCCTTGGCGGTGAACCAGGTGGTGAGCGGCCAGTTGCCGGTGGCGCGGGCGAGGGCGCGGATGGCGTGGAGGGGGAGCTTTTCGACGGGCTTTCCGAGCAGACACCCGGCGGCGCGGCCGAGCCAGGCGGCGTGGAGGCGGTCGAGGTGAGCCGCATCCGGCCCCGGCGTGTCCGGCCAGTCGGGGCAGGTGGCCTTGATGGACGGCAGGTCCGTCGGCTCGTACGGCGCCGATGGGGAAGGGAGGGCGGCCAGTTCGTCCAGCAGGCGGAGGGCGAGGGCGCGGAGGTGAGGGGGCGCGGGGGTGTCCGACGCCCCCGCCGATGGCGGGGCGGAGGAGCCACCCGCCGCCTGCCAGCGCCGGGCGACGGCCGATGCGTCGCGGCCGTCCTCCGCGGCCTGGCGCAGTTCGTGGCCGACGAGGTCCTCGGGCTGGACCCAGGTGAGGCGGAGGTTCATCGGGTTTCCGTCAGGGCTTCCGTCAGACGGGCGAAGGCCGATTCGTGGGTGCGGCGGCGCTCGGTGTCGCGGGCGAAGAGCTCGTACGCGACTTCCGTCAGCGTCCGCGCCGGGGCGTGCAGGTCGAGGCGGCTGGCCTCGGCCACGGTCTTGACCCAGTCGGGCGGGACCGGCTCCTCGCCGTACAGCGCGCCCGCGATCGCGCCGGACATCGTGGCGATCGAGTCGCAGTCGCGGCCGTAGTTGACGGAGCCGAGCACCGTACGGCGGTAGTCGCCCTCGCCGACGAGCAGCATGCCGAGGGCGATCGGGAGTTCCTCGATGGCGTGGAGCCGGGACGGGCGGCGGGCCGCGAGGGACGGCGCACGGTAGTCGGGCCCGACCGTGTCGAAGGGAGCGACCGCCGCGCGCAGCGGCGCGAGGGCCGGCTCGAAGTCGCTGTGACGGGCCGCGACTTCGGCCACCGCCTCGATCGCCGAGCGGGTGCCGTCCTTGGCGAGGGAGAGACAGGCGTCGACGACGCCGGCAGGCGTCGCGCCGGGAGCGCAGGCCGCGGCGACCGCCGCCGCGAACACGCCCGCCGCCTCGCGGCCGTACGAGGACTGGTGGGCGCCCGCGACGTCCAGGGCCTCGGCGTACGCGGCGGCCGGGTTGGCGGCGTTGACCAGTCCGACGGGCGCCATGTACATCGCGGCACCGCAGTTCACGATGTTTCCGGTGCCGGCCTCGCGCGGGTCGACGTGACCGTAGTGGAGGCGGGCGACGAGCCACTTCTCGGCAAGGAAGATCCGCTGGAGGGGGAGGGCCTCGGCCTCCAGCTCAGGGATCCAGCGGGGGTTGGAGACGAGGTCGGGGACGAGGTGGTCGGCGATCGCATAGGCGTCGAGGTGGTCGCGCACGGTCGCGTACACGCGGACCAGCGCGTGCGTCATCAGGGTGTCGTCGGTGACGTGCCCGTCGCCCTTGTGGTACGGCGCGATGGGGCGGGCGGTGCGCCAGTCGTCGCCGTGCCAGGGGCCGACGATGCCCCGGACACGGCCGCCGTGGCGTTCCACGATCTGCTCAGGGGTGTAGCCCTCGACCGGGCCGCCGAGGGCGTCGCCGACGGCCGCGCCGACGAGGGAGCCCGTGATCCGGTCGTCGAGTGTCGTGACCGTCGGGAGCGCTGAGAGTGTCATGCCGGAATTGTCCACCCGGGGTGGTCGCGGGCGGGGAATGCCGACCCGGGGATTCGTGTCCGGGAATTCGCGTGCGGGACATGGTGTCCGACGGGGCCGACGGGGCTGACGGCGACGGGTTCGACCGGTCGGGTCACGCGGGCAGTGCCCCGGGTGGCCGCAGCGTGTCGGCGAGGAGTCCGGCGAGTTCCACGAGATCGGTGCCGGCGAGGCGGGGGAGGGCGCAGCCGGCAAGGGTCCTGCAGGCGTCCCGCCACGCGGCGGGCACCGCCGCGCCGCCGCCGAGCGCGCCGGTCAGCGCCCCGGCGAGGGCGGGCGCGGAGTCGGCGACGCGGGACAGACAGGCGGCGGCGGGGATCGCGCCGGCGACCTCGCCGCGGGCGGCGATGGCGAGGGCGAGGGCGACGGGGACGGTCTCGGCCGCGGCGATGCCGTAGCTGTAGACGTGGTCGACGATCTGGTGCTCCAGGAGGGGGACGAGGGAGAACGCGTCGTCGGCGTCGCGGGCGAGCTTGACGGCGTGCCGGGCGTTGCGTCCGATCTCGGTGGCCTCGGGGAGCTGGGCGAGGGCGGCGTCGACGGCGATGCCGACGGGCGCGCCGCCGAGCGCCTCGGCGACGGCCGCCGCCATGGCGCGGGCGCCGTGGACGCCGTCGCCGTCCTGGGTGTAGCGGGCGTCGAACTCGGCGAGTTCGGCGGCGGCTCGCGGATTCCCCGGATGGACGACGGCGAGGACCACGGCGCGGATGCAGGCGGCGTCGTCGAAGTAGTGCGGGTTGTCGTGGCCGGTGGCGGGCGGGCGCAGGCCGGTGGCGAGGTTGCCGAGTCCGGCGCGTACGGAGATACGGGCGCGGAGGGGGAGTACGGCGGACTCGACCTCGGGGGCGCGGGCGGCGGCCGCGGCGACATTGCCGGCGAGGGAGTTCCAGGCGAGGTCCACCGCGGCGCGCATCCGGCGGCCGAGATCCAGACCGTGGAAGTGCTCACCGGCGGCGGTGAGCACGGTCTCGGCGGCGAACGCGGCCCACTCGGCGTCGTCGGACGGGCCGAGTCGGAGGGGCTCGGGGGCCTGGTTGAGGGCGATGGGGACGGGGAGGGTGGTCGTGGCGTTCTGCTCGGCGAAGGTGTCGAGCTCGCGGGTGAGGCGCCGGGTCCACTCCGGCATCCGGCTGGCCCGGTGCCGGGCCGCGGGCCAGCCGGCGGCGTCCCCTGCGGCGAGCCCGAGGAGCAGGCCTTCGATACGAGTGCCGGTTCCGGTTACGGCCCACGTACCGGTGCCGGTCTCGGTGTCGACGGGGTCGCGGTCACGATCGCGGTCGTGGTGGGCCCGCGGTGCCTCCGGCGCGGTGGCGGGCGCGGCCTCTTCGCGGGGGCTGCCGCCGTCCGGGGCCAGGAGCGTGTCGGGGGGATCGGGGGTCTCGGACGCATCGGGTGTGTCGGGGGCGAGGTCCGGAGGCGACTCCGGGGGCCCCTGGGTGGGTTGCGGCGTGGGGTCTAGCGGGCCGGGGGGCATGAGAGGGCCTCGGTGTCGTCGTCGGGTGTGAGGAGGTCGGCGATGTCCAGGACGTGGTAGCCGCGCATGGACGGGAGGCAGCTGCCGCGGACCGGGCCGATGGCCGCGGCCCAGTCCGCGGGGATGGCGGAGGCGCCGGACATGGCCCCGGCGAGGGCGCCGGCGACCGCCGCGGTGGTGTCGGCGTCGCGGCCCATGTTGACCGCGGTCAGGACGGACGTACGGAAGTCGCCGCGGGCCGCCGCGAAGGCGCCGAAGGCCAGGCCGACGGCCTCGGGGGCGAGGTCCGTCCACGGGTAGCCGCCGATGACCACGGCGGACCGGACCGTACGTTCGCGGGCCAGGGGCTCGGGCTCGGCACGCTCCGCCGCCACGACCGCCCGCCGCATGGAGCGCGCGGTCCAGGAGTCCATCGGCACGACCGACAGCGCCGCTCCGATGATCCCGGCCGGGCCCTCGCCCGCCACGGCCGCCGCGACCCCCGCCGCCACCGCCTGGCCGCCGTAGATGCCCTCGCCGTCGTGGCTGACGCAGCCGTCGATGGCGACCAGCCGCGCGGCCTCGGCGGGGTCGCCCGCCGCGAAGACGCCGAAGGGCGCCGCGCGCATCGCGAGACCGTCGCTCCAGGCGTGCCGGTGCTGGGCCGTGATCGGGGCCGCCAGGCCGCGGCGGAGGTTCTCCAGGGTGCCCCGCTCGCTGAAGCCCGCGCCCCGGAACGGCCCCTCGTCGAGGTCCGCGATCCAGTGGTGCCACGCCTTCTCGACGTGTGAGACGGTCAGTGCCGAGCCGTGCCGGGCGAGCAGCAGCCCGGAGAAGATCGCGTACTCCGTGTCGTCCGTACCCGCGGGGCTGTCCGTCACGAAGCCTTCGATCCGGCCCCACCGGCGCCGGATCTCGGACGGCCGCATGTTCTCCGCGGGCGCCCCCAGCGCATCGCCGACAGCCAGTCCGAGCAGTGCGCCGCGAGCCCGATCGCATGCAATCCACTCCAACGCGTCACCCCTTCGTGCGGCATCGAGCCTGTCCTGGATCTCTGCCACGCGGGGTGCGCCGCGCGCTGCCCAAGGGCCGCGTGTCACTCGGCTGACCGCAGGTAAGTAAAGCCTGCCTTGCTGGCGAGCCCCTTACATCGCGCGTACTTTCGAGGTGTTGAGTGGGCGCGGGACGTACCGACGAACCCGCCCTGGGGGCAACCGGTCACAAGGGGAGAGCTGTGTCCATCATCGAAACCGAAGCGACACTTCACGAGGCGCACCGCGACAATCACACGCACCGCGATGTGAACGGCGGCTGGCTGCGTCCCGCGGTGTTCGGCGCGATGGACGGACTGGTCTCCAACCTCGCCCTGATGACCGGTGTCGCGGGCGGCGCCGTGTCCCAGCAGACCATCATCATCACCGGGCTCGCGGGGCTCGCGGCCGGTGCCTGCTCGATGGCCGCGGGCGAGTACACCTCGGTGGCCTCGCAGCGCGAACTGGTCCAGGCGGAACTGGACATCGAGCGTCGCGAGTTGCGCAAGCACCCGGTCGACGAGATGGAGGAGCTGGCCGCGCTGTACGTGGCGCGTGGCGTCGAGCCCGCGCTCGCCCGTGAGGTGGCCATGCAGCTGTCCCGGGACCCCGAGCAGGCGCTGGAGATCCACGCCCGCGAGGAGCTCGGCATCGACCCGGACGACCTGCCGTCGCCTGCCGTCGCCGCCGTCTCGTCGTTCGCCTCCTTCGCGCTGGGCGCCCTGCTGCCCGTGCTGCCGTATCTCCTCGGTGCCACCGCCCTGTGGCCCGCCGTCCTGCTCGCGCTCGTCGGGCTCTTCGGCTGCGGCGCGCTCGTCGCCAAGGTCACCGCCCGTAGCTGGTGGTTCAGCGGTCTGCGGCAGCTCGTGCTGGGCGGGACCGCTGCCGCGGTGACGTACGGGATCGGGGCCCTCGTCGGAGCGGCCGTCTGATTCCGGGCCGGGACCGCTGCTGCCCTGGTCATGGCGTCGGACCGGGCCCCGCCGCGGGCCCGCGCGGGACTTCGGTCCTGACGGTCCGGCCCGGCGGCCAGTACCCTGTGACGTACACCCGGGTGCCGAAACCCGGCACCCGGTGAGACACTATGCATGGCTCCACATAAGTAGCCGTTACCTCACGGTTTCGAGTCCTTAACGACCGGGCATGAGCCGTAAGCGCTGTGGGCAATGAAGCCTGCTCTGCATCCGGGATCACGGACGCCGATCTGTCCGCACCCGTCCCCACCTGCGCCGTAACGAGACCCGAGATCGCGGTGTCCGCATGTTGGAATGGACTATCCGCTTCCCGAGAAGCACTCCATCATGTAACCTGCACGAAATTTCAGCGGAGGGCCAACGTCGTCCCTCGGCACCACCACATGCCACGACGACGACGGGAGAGCCGATGCGTTCGTACGCCTGGTCGCCCATGGACGGTCGCCCCGCCCCCCAGGGGATGTACGACCCCCGTAACGAACACGACGCCTGCGGTGTCGGGTTCGTGGCCACCCTCACCGGTGTAGCCAGCCATGAGCTGGTCGAGCAGGCGTTGACCGTTCTGCGCAACCTGGAGCACCGCGGCGCCACCGGCTCGGAGCCCGACTCGGGCGACGGCGCCGGAATCCTCCTCCAGGTCCCGGACGCGTTCCTGCGCGAGGCCACCGGATTCGCGCTCCCCGAGGCCGGTTCGTACGCCGTCGGCATCGCCTTCCTGCCCGTGGACACCCAGGACGAGGGCGTCTCACGGATCGAGACGATCGCCGCCGAGGAAGGTCTGACCGTCCTCGGCTGGCGCGAGGTCCCCGTCGCCCCCGACCTGCTCGGCGCCACCGCCCGCTCGACGATGCCGGCCTTCCGCCAGCTGTTCGTCGCGGACGGCGAGAGCACGGGCATCGCCCTCGACCGCAAGGCGTTCGTGCTGCGCAAGCGCGCCGAGCGCGAGGCCGGGGTGTACTTCCCGTCGCTCTCCGCGCGCACCATCGTCTACAAGGGCATGCTGACCACCGGACAGCTGGAGCCCTTCTTCCCCGACCTGTCCGACCGCCGCTTCGCCACCGCCGTCGCGCTCGTCCACTCCCGGTTCTCCACGAACACCTTCCCGAGCTGGCCGCTCGCCCACCCGTACCGCTTCGTCGCGCACAACGGCGAGATCAACACGGTCAAGGGCAACCGCAACTGGATGCGCGCCCGCGAGTCCCAGCTCGCCTCGGACGCGTTCGGCTCTGCCGACAATGGACGCAGCGGGAGCGACAGGCTGGAGCGGATCTTCCCGGTCTGTACGCCGGACGCCTCCGACTCCGCCTCCTTCGACGAGGTCCTGGAGCTGCTCCACCTCGGCGGCCGCTCGCTGCCGCACAGCGTCCTGATGATGGTCCCCGAGGCGTGGGAGAACCACGACTCCATGGACCCGGCCCGGCGCGCCTTCTACCAGTACCACTCCACGATGATGGAGCCCTGGGACGGCCCGGCCTGCGTCACCTTCACCGACGGCACCCAGGTCGGCGCCGTCCTCGACCGCAACGGGCTGCGTCCCGGCCGCTACTGGGTCACCGACGAGGGCCTCGTCGTCCTCTCCTCCGAGGTCGGCGTCCTCGACATCGACCCGGCCAAGGTCGTCCGCAAGGGCCGCCTCCAGCCCGGCAAGATGTTCCTCGTCGACACGGCCGAGCACCGCATCATCGAGGACGACGAGATCAAGGCCGCCCTGGCCGCGGAGCACCCCTACCAGGACTGGCTGGAGACCGGTGAGATCGAGCTCGAGGACCTCCCCGAGCGCGAGCACATCGTCCACACCCACGCCTCGGTCACCCGCCGCCAGCAGACCTTCGGCTACACCGAGGAGGAGCTGCGCGTCCTGCTCGCCCCGATGGCCCGGGCCGGCGCCGAGCCGATCGGCTCCATGGGCACGGACTCGCCGATCGCGGCCCTCTCCGAGCGCCCGCGGCTGCTCTTCGACTACTTCACCCAGCTGTTCGCGCAGGTCACCAACCCGCCGCTGGACGCCATCCGCGAGGAGCTCGTCACCTCGCTGCGCTCGTCCCTCGGCCCCCAGGGCAACCTGCTGGAGCCGACCGCCGCGTCGTGCCGCAGCGTCACCCTGCCCTTCCCGGTGATCGACAACGACGAGCTGGCCAAGCTCATCCACATCAACGCCGACGGCGACATGCCCGGCATGAAGGCCGTGACCCTGTCCGGTCTCTACCGGGTCTCCGGCGGCGGCGACGCGCTGGCCGCCCGCATCGACGAGATCTGCGCCGAGGCCGACGAGGCGATCGAGAGCGGCGCCCGGCTGATCGTGCTCTCCGACCGGCACTCCGACGCCGAGCACGCCCCCATCCCGTCGCTGCTGCTCACCGCCGCCGTGCACCACCACCTCATCCGCACCAAGCAGCGCACCCACGTGGGCCTGCTGGTCGAGGCCGGTGACGTCCGCGAGGTGCACCACGTCGCGCTGCTCATCGGCTACGGCGCCGCCGCCGTCAACCCGTACCTGGCGATGGAGTCCGTCGAGGACCTCCTGCGCGCCGGTACGTTCATCGAGGGCATCGAGCCCGAGCAGGCCATCCGCAACCTGATCTACGCCCTCGGCAAGGGCGTCCTGAAGGTCATGTCCAAGATGGGCATCTCGACCGTCGCCTCCTACCGCGGCGCCCAGGTCTTCGAGGCCGTCGGTCTCGACGAGGCCTTCGTCGACAAGTACTTCGACGGCACGGCGACGAAGATCGGCGGCGCCGGCCTCGACGTCATCGCCAAGGAGGTCGCCGCC
Source organism: Streptomyces sp. NPDC059909 (assembly GCF_042730885.1). Lineage (NCBI taxonomy): Bacteria > Bacillati > Actinomycetota > Actinomycetes > Kitasatosporales > Streptomycetaceae > Streptomyces > Streptomyces sp. NPDC059909. The sequence continues at coordinate 278,746 of NZ_JBHWKX010000002.1, read as the reverse complement.
CGGCACGCCAAGGCGTACCCGGCCAGCGGCATCGCCCCGGCGCACCGTGCGCTGGACATCGGCGGCGAGTACCAGTGGCGCCGCGAGGGCGAGCCGCACCTCTTCGACCCGGAGACCGTCTTCCGGCTGCAGCACGCCACGCGCTCCAAGCGGTACGACATCTTCAAGAAGTACACGGAGCGCGTGAACGAGCAGTCCGAGCGGCTCATGACGCTGCGCGGCATGTTCGGCTTCAAGAGCGACCGCGAGCCGATCTCCATCGACGAGGTCGAGCCGGTCTCCGAGATCGTCAAGCGCTTCTCCACGGGCGCCATGTCGTACGGCTCCATCTCCAAGGAGGCGCACGAGACCCTCGCCGTCGCCATGAACCAGCTGGGCGGCAAGTCCAACACCGGTGAGGGCGGCGAGGACCCGGAGCGCCTGTACGACCCGGCGCGGCGTTCGTCGATCAAGCAGGTGGCCTCCGGCCGCTTCGGCGTCACGTCCGAGTACCTGGTCAACGCGGACGACATCCAGATCAAGATGGCCCAGGGCGCCAAGCCCGGCGAGGGCGGCCAGCTGCCCGGCCAGAAGGTCTACCCGTGGATCGCCAAGACCCGGCACAGCACGCCCGGTGTCGGTCTGATCTCCCCGCCGCCGCACCACGACATCTACTCCATCGAGGACCTGGCCCAGCTGATCCACGACCTCAAGAACGCCAACCCGGCCGCCCGCATCCACGTGAAGCTGGTGTCCGAGGTCGGTGTCGGCACGGTCGCCGCGGGTGTCTCCAAGGCGCACGCCGACGTGGTCCTCATCTCCGGCCACGACGGTGGTACGGGCGCGTCCCCGCTCACGTCGCTGAAGCACGCGGGCGGCCCCTGGGAGCTCGGCCTCGCCGAGACCCAGCAGACGCTGCTGCTCAACGGCCTGCGCGACCGGATCGTCGTGCAGACCGACGGCCAGCTGAAGACCGGCCGTGACGTCGTCATCGCCGCGCTGCTCGGCGCCGAGGAGTTCGGTTTCGCGACCGCGCCGCTCGTCGTCTCCGGCTGCGTCATGATGCGTGTCTGCCACCTGGACACCTGCCCGGTCGGTATCGCCACCCAGAACCCGGTCCTGCGGGAGCGGTTCTCCGGCAAGGCCGAGTTCGTCGTGAACTTCTTCCGGTTCATCGCCGAAGAGGTCCGCGAGCTCCTCGCCGAGCTGGGCTTCCGCACGCTGGAGGAGGCCGTCGGCCACGCCGAGCTGCTCGACACCACCCGGGCCGTGAACCACTGGAAGGCGCAGGGCCTCGACCTCGAGCCCCTCTTCCACGTTCCCGAGCTGCCCGACGGTGCCGCACGCCACCAGCTCGTCGAGCAGGACCACGGTCTGGCGAAGGCCCTGGACAACGAGCTGATCGAGCTGGCCGCGGACGCGCTCGCCGCGCCCTCCGCCGAGGAGGCCCAGCCGGTCCGCGCCCAGGTCGCGATCCGCAACATCAACCGGACCGTGGGCACGATGCTCGGCCACGAGGTGACCAAGAAGTTCGGCGGTGCGGGCCTGCCCGACGACACCATCGACATCACCTTCACCGGCTCGGCCGGCCAGTCCTTCGGCGCCTTCCTGCCGCGCGGTGTGACGCTGCGCCTGGAGGGCGACGCCAACGACTACGTCGCCAAGGGACTCTCCGGCGGCCGCGTCGTCGTCCGCCCGGACCGCGCCGCCGACCACCTGGCCGAGTACTCGACCATCGCGGGCAACACCATCGCCTACGGGGCCACCGGCGGCGAACTGTTCCTGCGCGGCCGCACCGGCGAGCGCTTCTGCGTCCGCAACTCCGGCGCGCTGGTGGTCTCCGAAGGCGTGGGCGACCACGGCTGCGAGTACATGACCGGCGGCCACGCCGTCGTTCTCGGCGAGACGGGACGCAACTTCGCGGCCGGCATGTCCGGCGGCATCGCGTACGTCATCGACCTCGACGAGGACAACGTCAACGTCGGCAACGTGAACGCCGTCGAGGCCCTGGACGACACGGACAAGCAGTGGCTGCACGACGTGGTGCGCCGCCACCAGGAGGAGACGGGCTCCACCGTCGCCGAGAAGCTCCTCGCGGACTGGTCCACGGCCGTGAACCGCTTCAGCAAGATCATCCCGACCACGTACAAGGCAGTGCTCGCCGCCAAGGACGCCGCTGAGCTCGCCGGTCTCTCCGAGCAGGAGACCACCGAGAAGATGATGGAGGCGGCGACCAATGGCTGACCCGAAGGGCTTCCTGACCACCGGGCGCGAGGTCGCCAAGACCCGCCCGGTGGGCGATCGAGTCAAGGACTGGAACGAGGTCTACGTCCCCGGCTCCCTGCTGCCGATCATCAGCAAGCAGGCCGGGCGCTGCATGGACTGCGGCATCCCGTTCTGCCACAACGGCTGTCCGCTGGGGAACCTGATCCCCGAGTGGAACGACTACGCCTACCGCGAGGACTGGCAGGCCGCGAGCGAGCGGCTGCACGCCACCAACAACTTCCCGGAGTTCACCGGCCGGCTCTGCCCCGCCCCGTGCGAGGCGGCGTGCGTCCTCGGCATCAACCAGCCCGCCGTCACCATCAAGAACGTCGAAGTCTCCATCATCGACAAGGCGTGGGACGCCAACGACGTCAAGCCGCAGCCGCCGGAGCGACTGTCCGGCAAGACCGTCGCGGTCATCGGCTCGGGCCCCGCGGGTCTCGCCGCCGCCCAGCAGCTGACCCGGGCGGGCCACACGGTCGCCGTCTACGAGCGCGCCGACCGCATCGGCGGACTGCTGCGCTACGGCATCCCCGAGTTCAAGATGGAGAAGCGGCACATCAACCGCCGCATCGAGCAGATGCGAGCGGAGGGCACCAAGTTCCGCACCGGCGTGGAGATCGGCCGCGACATCGACGCGGCCAAGCTGCGCCGCCGGTACGACGCCGTCGTCCTCGCGGCCGGCGCCACGACCGCCCGCGACCTGCCTGTGCCGGGCCGTGAGCTGAACGGCATCCACCAGGCGATGGAGTACCTGCCGCTCGCCAACAAGGTCGTCGAGGGCGACTTCGTGGCCCCGCCGCTCACCGCCGAGGGCAAGCACGTCGTCGTCATCGGCGGCGGCGACACCGGCGCCGACTGCGTCGGCACGGCCCACCGCCAGGGCGCGGCCTCCGTCACCCAGCTGGAGATCATGCCCCGGCCGGCGGACGAGCGCCCGGGCCACCAGCCCTGGCCGACGTTCCCGATGCTCTACAAGGTCACGTCCGCGCACGAGGAGGGCGGCGAGCGGGTCTACTCCGTCTCCACCACCCACTTCGAGGGCGACGAGGACGGCAACGTCCAGTTCCTGCACCTCATCGAGGTCGAGTTCGTCGACGGCAAGCTGACGCAGAAGCCGGGCACGGAGCGGAAGATCCCCGCCCAGCTCGTCACCCTCGCCATGGGCTTCACCGGCACGGACGTCCAGAACGGTCTCGTCTCCCAGTTCGGCCTGGAGCTGGACGAGCGCGGCAACGTCGCGCGGGACGGGGACTTCGCGACCAACGTAGAGGGCGTCTTCGTCGCCGGCGACGCGGGCCGCGGCCAGTCCCTGATCGTCTGGGCCATCGCCGAGGGCCGCTCCGCGGCACGCGGCGTGGACCGCTACCTCACGGGCGCGAGCGAACTGCCCGCCCCGATCCGCCCGACGGACCGTGCCCTGATGGTCTGAGCCCCACCCACACACGTCCCGTACAACGGCGTACGGAACTGATGCGGCGCCTGCCCCGTCCCCGACCGGACCGTAAGGGCAGGCGCCGCTGCATGTTCTACGGCCCTGCGGGCGCGGGTTCGGGTGTCGGCGCGGGCAGGATCACGGGGGCCGGGCCCGGGACCGGGGCGCTGTTGGTGAGCTTCCGTTCCACCTGCTCCAGATCCCGGATCGCGTGTTCGATGTCCTCCTCGAGCACCGAGAAGATCCTCGGCGTCTGGGGAGACGCCTCCCGGAACGTGGTGGCCCGGCGCTGTGCCGCCCGGAGGTAGTTGAGGACGTTGCGGGTGTACTCGGCCGGGGGGAATCCGACGTACTTGCTGAGCAGTGATTCCAGAGTGAGCGAAGCCTTCTGGATGTCGGTCGTCATGACGGCGAACAGGTCCCAGGGCTCCTGGTCCTCGTGCGGGACCCTCGCACGCAGCCACTCGTACGACTGGTCCCGCCGGACCAGTGCCTCGTGTACGTTGCGCCGCACCGAGAGCAGACCGAGCCTGAGTTCCGGCGGCACGGGATAGGCCTGGCCCGCGTCGATGTCGAGTGCCTTGCGGAGGTCGGCGATGTTGGTGAGGGACTTGTCGATGTCGTCGAGGGCGACGCGCAGCACCCCGATGTTCCGGTAGAACTCCGGGTCCCTGCACTGCAGATCGTGATAGCCGGCCAGCCGGTCCGCGGCTGCCCTGATGTTGCGGTCGACGAGTGCGATCTGCTCGAAGGCCCCTGTGTCCCGCAGCATTTCCAGCGCATGCTCTCCGCGCGGCCGGGTCAGTGCCTTGGCGAAACAGAAGCCGGCCAGCGAGAAGAGCGTGCCGATGACGAAGTCCTTCTCCTGGTTGAAGATGCTCCGGAGATTCTGGTAGGCGATCACGGAGATCACCACGAGAAGGCAGAGACCCGCCAGTGCCCATGCGTACTGGCCGTGCGATGGTCCACCCCTGCCAAGTAACCGCTGCAGCATCGCTCGTCCCCCTCGGCGCCGTCGCTCACAGAAGGTCAAGGGTCTTGAGGGTGGTCGGCGGTGTCAAGGGCGCACGGAGGTCGCTCGGCAGCGGCTGTGCGACCTGCTCGACTTCCCGTACATTCCTCGGTGTTGGCGCAATCGAACACCCGGCGGAACGGAGACGCACCATGGCGGGCATCAGCCTCCGGAAGATGGAGGAGACCGCCCCGGCCCTCGTGAGCCTCTACAAGAGCGCGGGTGCCTCGCTGGAGAAGCACGGGCTGAGCGGCCAACGCGCCGCGGTCTATCTGGTCGTCGACTACTCCGGCTCGATGAAGCCGTACTACAAGGACGGCAGCGTCCAGGCCCTCGCCGACCGGGTGCTCGGGTTGTCGGCCAACCTCGACGACGACGGGCGCGTACCGGTCGTCTTCTTCTCCACGGACGTCGACGCGGAGACCGAGATCGCGCTCGCGGACCACGAGGGCCGGATCGACCGGATCGACCGGATCGTCGCCGGGCTCGGCCACATGGGCAAGACCAGCTATCACCTGGCGATGGACGCGGTCATCGACCACTACCTGGACAGCGGGTCCACGGCCCCCGCGCTCGTCGTCTTCCAGACCGACGGCGGGCCCATCAACAAGCTCGCCGCGGAGCGCTATCTGTGCAAGGCGGCGAAGCTGCCGCTGTTCTGGCAGTTCATCGGCTTCGGCGACCCGGGCAGCCGGCAGTTCGAGTTCCTGCGCAAGCTGGACGAACTGGCCGTGCCGTCGAAGCGCCCCGTCGACAACGCGGGCTTCTTCCACGCGGGCGAGGACCCGCGGCGGGTGCGGGACGCCGAACTGTACGACCGGCTCGTGTCCGAGTTCCCGACGTGGCTGGCGAACGCCCGGGCGATGGGCATCGTCCCGGCGTGACAGCGGGGCTGCGGCCGGTACCTGGTGCCGCGTCGGGCCATCGGACCGAGGACGTCCGGGCCGGCCGGCACGGGCCGGCCGGCCCGGACGTCATGATCAGACGAGGTCGAACCGGTCGAGGTTCATCACCTTGTCCCACGCCGCGACGAAGTCGTTCACGAACTTCTCCTTCGCGTCATCGCTCGCGTAGACCTCCGCGAGCGCGCGCAGCTCGGAGTTCGACCCGAAGACGAGGTCGGCACGGCTGCCGGTCCACTTGACCTCGCCCGTGGCGGCGTCGCGGCCCTCGAACGTGTTCTGGTCCTCGGACGTCGCCTTCCACGTCGTGCCCAGGTCGAGCAGGTTGACGAAGAAGTCGTTGGTCAGGGAACCGGGGGCCGTGGTGAGGACGCCGAGCGGCGACTGCTGGTGGTTCGCGCCCAGGACCCGGAGGCCACCGACGAGGACCGTCAGCTCGGGGGCGCTCAGGGTCAGCAGGTTCGCCTTGTCGAGCAGCAGGTACTCGGCCGGCAGGCGGTTGCCCTTGCCGAGGTAGTTGCGGAACCCGTCGGCGGTCGGCTCGAGGGCGGCGAACGACTCCACGTCGGTCTGCTCCTGCGACGCGTCCACGCGGCCCGGAGTGAAGGGGACCTCGACGTCGAAGCCGGCGTCCTTGGCGGCCTTCTCGACGCCGGCGGCACCGGCGAGCACGATCAGGTCGGCGAGCGAGACCTGCTTGCCGCCGGTCTGGGCGGCGTTGAAGGCCTCCTGGATCCCCTCCAGGGTGCGCAGCACCGCCGCCAGCTGGTCGGGGTCGTTGACCTCCCACCCGCTCTGCGGCTGGAGGCGGATGCGCGCACCGTTGGCGCCGCCGCGCTTGTCGCTGCCGCGGAAGTACGAGGCCGACGCCCACGCGGTGGACACGAGCTGGGACACCGACAGACCCGAGGCGAGGATCCGGCCCTTGAGCGAGGCGATGTCCCCGGCGTCGACGAGTGCGTGCGTCACCGCGGGCAGGGGGTCCTGCCACAGCAGCGTCTCGGCCGGGACCTCCGGGCCGAGGTAGCGCACGATCGGTCCCATGTCACGGTGGGTCAGCTTGAACCACGCGCGGGCGAAGGCGTCCGCGAACTCGTCGGGGTTCTCGAGGAAGCGCCGCGAGATCTGCTCGTAGGCCGGGTCGAACCGGAGCGAGAGGTCGGTCGTCAGCATCGTCGGGGCGTGGCTCTTCGACGCGTCGTGGGCGTCGGGGACGGTGCCCGCACCGGCGCCGTCCTTCGGCCGCCACTGGTGCGCGCCGGCGGGGCTCTTGAACAGCTCCCACTCGTAGCCGAAGAGGATCTCGAAGAAGCTGTTGTCCCAGGTGATCGGGGTGTTCGTCCAGATGCCCTCAAGGCCGCTGGTGATCGCGTCCCCGCCCTTGCCGGTGCCGAAGGAGTTCCTCCAGCCGAGGCCCTGCTCCTCGAGCGAGGCGGCCTCGGGATCGGGGCCGACGTGATCCGCCGGGCCCGCGCCGTGGGTCTTGCCGAAGGTGTGGCCGCCCGCGATCAGGGCGACGGTCTCCTCGTCGTTCATCGCCATCCGGCGGAACGTCTCGCGGATGTCGCGGGCCGCGGCGAGCGGGTCCGGGTTGCCGTTCGGGCCCTCCGGGTTGACGTAGATGAGGCCCATCTGGACCGCGCCGAGGGGGTTTTCGAGCTCACGGTCGCCGGTGTAGCGCTCGTCGCCGAGCCAGGTGGTCTCGGGACCCCAGTACACGTCCTCGTCGGGCTCCCAGACGTCCGCACGACCGCCGCCGAAGCCGAAGGTCTTGAAGCCCATCGACTCCAGGGCGACATTGCCGGCGAGAATCATGAGGTCGGCCCATGAGAGGTTCTGGCCGTACTTCTTCTTCACCGGCCACAGCAGGCGGCGGGCCTTGTCCAGGTTTCCGTTGTCCGGCCAGCTGTTGAGGGGGGCGAAGCGCTGCTGGCCGGCCCCGGCACCGCCGCGGCCGTCGCTGATCCGGTAGGTGCCCGCGCTGTGCCACGCCATCCGGATCATGAACGGGCCGTAGTGCCCGAAGTCGGCGGGCCACCAGTCCTGCGAGGTCGTCAGCACCTCCGCGATGTCCCGCTTCACCGCCGGGAGGTCGAGGGTCTTGAACGCCTCGGCGTAGTCGAACTCCTCGCCGAGGGGGTTGGCCACGGCGGGGTTCTTGGCGAGGATCTTCAGGTTGAGCCGCTCCGGCCACCACTGGCGGTTTCCGCCGCCCTGAGTCGGGTGCGAGGCGCGCCCGTGCGCGACCGGGCAGCCGCCTGAGCCCTCCGTCTTCGCGTCGGTGACGATTGCATCGGGGTTCTCGGCCATGGAAATCCTTCCGGACTAGGCGGATCACGGTGCTCAGGAACTGCAGGCGGTGGAACAGTCGTCGGGGCACAGGCCGAGCGCGTGGACCTGCCGTACTGAAGTCTCCTGCCCCTTGGCTATCGCCGGAACCGATCCTACGATGGACAGAGTCCAGGTCAAGAAGCTCGCCGAACCCGTATCCAATCGGAACCCGGACATCTGTCAGTAAACTTCGGGTATCCCGCCGAGCCTGAATAGGTGAACCGACATGAGTGACCTGCTGCAGCGACTGCGAGGGCGTGGCTGGCGGGTGACCTCCCAGCGGCGTGTCGTTGCGGAGGTCCTCGACGGCGACCACGTGCACCTGACGGCCGACGAGGTGCACGCCCGCGCGGCACAGCGGCTGCCCGAGATCTCCCGGGCGACCGTCTACAACACCCTGGGTGAGCTGGTCTCCCTCGGCGAGGTCATAGAGGTCTCCACCGACGGCCGAGCCAAGCGCTACGACCCCAACGCACACCATCCGCACCAGCACTTGGTGTGCTCGAACTGCGGCACCATTCGCGATGTCGACCCGACCGGCGATCCGCTGGCCGACCTCCCGGCGGAGGAACGGTTCGGATTCACGGTGTCCGAGGCCGAGGTCACCTACCGCGGGCTCTGCCCGTCCTGCGCCTGACAGGACCTGTTCCACCCGTTGCCCGGTGCGGCGCCGGCCAGTGCCGCACCAGGCAGAACGGATGGCGCGCCGGGTCCGCGTACACGCTCCAGCAGCGGTCGGCCTCCCCGGCGTCGAGAAGCGTGGCGCCGAGGGCGGAGCAGTCCAGGACGGTGCACTGGAGTGCGGCGATCATTCCGCGGACGACACCCGTGGCAATCACGACAGAAGATGTCGGGTATCCACGCTTCCATGAGGCCATGACCAACAGCTGGGCAGACTTCCAGGCAGCGGAGCCGGACTTCTCCGGGACCGTGCGGCAGCGCTTCGAGAAGTACACGCACCACGTCCTCGCGACACTCCGCAAGGACGGCTCGCCGCGTGTGACCGGCCTCGAGGTGAACTTCAGGTTCGGTGAGCTGTGGCTCGGCATGATGCCGAACTCCCGCAAGGCGCAGGACCTCCGGCGCGACCCGCGGTTCGCGATCCATGCGAACCCCGGGCCCGACGCGTCCATGGAGGACGGGGACGTCCGGATCGGCGGGCGGGCGGTCGAGGTGACCGATCCGGACGTGATGGCGCGGTTCCAGGAGGCGATCGGCGAGCCGCAGCCGTTCCATCTGTTCCGGGTCGAGCTGACCGAGGTCGTACGGACCGGGGTCGAGGGCGACGAGCTCGTCGTACGGGCCTGGCAGCCGGGACGGGCACTGCGGACCGTCCGGCGCGGCAACGACGACAGTCCGCCGCGCGACGACAGTCCGCCACGAACGGACGACGCATGAGTCAGCCGGGGAGCACCGCAGCCCTGCACTGCGCGGGCGTCCCCCAGGCGTCCCGCAGCGGGCGTGCCTTGCGCAGCCAGAGGGAGAGGTCCAGCTCCTCGGTGTAGCCGACGGCGCCGTGCAGTTGGAGGGCGGTGCGGGCGGCGGCGTACGCGGCCTCGCCCGCGGCCACCTTCGCCGCGGCCACCTCGGCGGGAGCGAGGGAGAGCGCCGCCCCGTGGAGGAGCGGCCGGGCGAACTCGAGCGCGATCAGCGTGTCCGCAAGGCGGTGCTTGACCGCCTGGAACGACCCGATCGCGGCGCCGAACTGCGTGCGCTGCTTCGCGTAGGCCACCGTCCGCTCCAGCAGCGCGAGCCCGGTGCCCAGCGACTGCGCGGCCGTGGCGAGCCGCGCCCACTGGGCGGCGCGTCGCGCGGCCGTGGCGACGGCCTCCCCGGCGGCGATGACCTCCCCGCCCGCGTCGGGCACGGCGAGCCGCCGCGCCGGATCGGCGGATGCCCTGACCGGCCCGTGCCCTGGTGCGACGCACAGCCGTGCGCCGGGCACGCCGGCCCCGTCCTGCGGTTCGACGACCAGCACGCAGGTCGCCGCGTCCGCGTCGAGTACGTACGGCCCGGCCCCCGGGAGCCGCAGCGTCGCCGTCACCTCGCCCGCCGCGATGCCCGGCAGGAACCGCTTCGCCGGACCGGGCTCCCCCAGCTCCGCGAGGAGCGCGGCAGCGGCGACCGTCTCCGCCAGCGGGCCCGGTACCGCATGGCGGCCGAGCTCCACGAAGGCGACGGTGAGTTCGACGGGGAGCGGGCCCACGCCCTCGTACGCCTCGGGGACGGCCAGGGCGAAGACCCCCGCGCCGGCCAGGCGGGACCACAGCGCGCGGCCGGGCGCGGGGTCACCGGCCGCCCAGGCCCGCGCCACCGCGGCCGTGTCCGCGGCCGACAGCATCGCGTCCAGGGAGCGGCCGAAGGCCTGCTGTTCGTCGGTGAGCAGGAAGCGCATCAGCGGCGGCCTTTCGGGAGGCCGAGGAGGCGCTCGGCGATGATGTCGCGCTGGATCTCGTTCGTACCGGCGTAGATGGGGCCCGCGAGCGAGAAGACGTACCCCTCCGCCCACTCCCCGTCGGTGAACTCCCCGTCGGCGCCCAGCAGATCGAGCGCGGTCTCGTGCAGGGCGATGTCGTACTCGGACCAGAAGACCTTGTTCAGGCTGGACTCGGCGCCGATGGCCGAACCCGCCGCGAAGCGGGAGGCGTTGGCGTACGTGAAGAGCTGGTACGCCCGCGCGCCGATCACCGCGTCCGCGACCCGGTCGCGCAGCGCGGTGTCGGACGGGTCCGCGGCGGACGCCCACAGCCGTACGAGCCGGTCGGCGGCGGCCAGGAAGCGGCCGGGGGAGCGGAGCGTGAGGCCGCGCTCGTCGCCCGTTGTCGACATGGCGATACGCCAGCCCTGCCCGGGCTCGCCGATCACGTCCGCGTCCGGTACGAAGACGTCGTCCAGGAGCAGTTCGGCGAAGGCGGGCCTGCCGTCGAGCCGGGCGATCGGACGGACCGTGACACCCGGCGCACGCAGGTCGAACATCAGGTAGGTCAGGCCCCGGTGGGGCCCCCCGGCGTCGGGGTCGGTCCGGAAGATGCCGAACGCCCGGTCCGCGAAGGCCGCCCGGGACGACCACGTCTTCTGGCCGGACAGCAGCCAGCCGCCGTCCGTCCGTACCGCCCGGGACGTGAGTGAGGCGAGGTCGGAGCCGGACTCGGGCTCCGACCAGGCCTGTGCCCAGATCACCTCACCGCCGGCCATGGACGGCAGGATCCGGGCCCGCTGCTCCTCCGTGCCGTGGTCGAAGAGGGTCGGGGCGAGGAGGTTGATGCCGTTCTGGGAGACCCGGCCGGGCGCCCCGGCCGCGTAGTACTCCTCCTCGAACACCAGCCAGTGGAAGATGTCGACGCCGCGGCCCCCGTACCGCTGCGGCCAGGACACCACGGACCAGTGGTCGGCGTGCAGTTCCGCCTCCCACTCCCGGTGTGCGGCGAATCCTTCCTCCGTCTCCAGCGACGGCAGAGGTGCGGCCGGGACGTGCGCGCGCAGCCACGCGCGGGCCTCGGCACGGAACGCGTCCTCGTCCGCCGTGTGCGTCAGGTCCATGAAGCGCCCGCTCCCCTCCCGGAACCTTCCCTAACAAGTGTTTGGTAGGTTAACGTGCCCATGTGACGGACAACAAGGCTCAGTACGTACCGGGGCATGCGCTGCTGGACGGCCGTACCGCCGTCATCACCGCTGCCGCCGGGGCCGGGATCGGCGGGGCCACCGCCCGCCGCTTCCTGGAGGAAGGCGCACGGGTCCTCGTCAGCGACGCGCACGCGCGCCGCCTCGAGGAGACCGAGGGCGCACTCGCCGCGGAGTTCGGAGCGGAGGCCGTCGACGCGCAGGTCTGCGACGTCACCGACGGGGCCCAGGTGCGGGCCCTCTTCGACGAGGCGGTACGGATCCACGGGGGCCTCGACCTCGTCGTCAACAACGCGGGTCTCGGCGGCACGGCCGAACTCGTCGACATGACCGACGCGCAGTGGTCCCGCGTCCTCGACGTCACGCTGAACGGCACCTTCCGCTGCACGCGCGCCGCCCTGCGGCACATGAAGGACGCGGGCCGGGGCGGGGTCATCGTCAACAACGCCTCCGTCGCCGGCTGGCGCGCCCAGGCCGGCCAGGCCCACTACGCCGCAGCGAAGGCCGGCGTCATGGCGCTCACCCGGTGCGCGGCGGTCGAGGCGGCGGCCTACGGGGTCCGCGTCAACGCGGTATCGCCGAGCCTCGCCATGCACCCGCACCTGGTGAAGGTCACCTCGGCCGAGCTGCTGGAGGAGCTCACCGCCCGCGAGGCCTTCGGGCGGTACGCCGAGCCGTGGGAGGTCGCCAACGTCATCGTCTTCCTCGCCAGCGGCTACTCCTCGTACATGACCGGCGAGACCGTGTCCGTCAGCTCCCAGCATCCGTAGCAACGGGCAGGACATCCGTTGAAACGGGCAGGACCGGAGGCAGGACCAGAATGGGCACGTGCCTACGACGAAGAAGAAGACCCAGGTGACCGCCTCTTCGCCCGAGCGGCGCCGCGAGCTGCTCGGCATCGCCGCCGAGGTGTTCGCCGCCCAGGGCTACAACGCCACCACCGTCCGCAAGATCGCGGACGCGGCGGGGATGCTCGCCGGCAGCCTCTACTACCACTTCGATTCCAAGGAATCGATGCTCGACGAGATCCTCTCCACCTTCCTCGACGAGCTGTGGGCCGGGTACGACTCCGTCCTCGCGGCCGGGCTCGGGCCGAGGGAGACGATCGAGGCGCTGGTCACCGAATCGTTCCGGGAGATCGACCGGCACCGTGCCGCCGTCGCGATCTACCAGAAGGAGTCGAGGCACCTCTCCGCACAGCCCCGCTTCCACTATCTCGCCGACTCGCAGCAGAAGTTCGAGAAGGCGTGGCTGGGGACGCTGGAACGCGGCGTCGCCGCCCGGGTCTTCCGCGACGACCTGGACGTCCGGCTCACGTACCGGTTCGTCCGCGACACGGTGTGGGTCGCGGCCTCCTGGTACCGGCCGGGGGGACAGCACAGCCCCGAAGAGATCGCCCGCCAGTACCTGTCGATGGTGCTCGACGGCATTTCCGTACGACACTGACCCTCGAGGAGCAGTCATGGCCGAGGCCTACATAGTCGAAGCGGTACGGACCCCGGTGGGCCGGCGCAAGGGAGGCCTGGCGGGTGTGCACCCCGCCGACCTGGGCGCCCACGTCCTCAAGGCCCTCGTCGCCCGCTCCGGGATCGACCCGGCCGCCGTGGAGGACGTCGTCTTCGGCTGCCTGGACACCGTGGGCCCGCAGGCCGGTGACATCGCCCGCACATGCTGGCTGGCGGCCGGCCTGCCCGAGGAGGTGCCCGGCGTCACCATCGACCGCCAGTGCGGCTCCTCCCAGCAGGCGGTGCACTTCGCGGCCCAGGGCGTCATGTCCGGCACCCAGGACCTCGTCGTCGCGGGCGGCGTGCAGAACATGACGCAGATCCCGATCGCCTTCGCCTCCCGGCAGGCCGCGGAGCCGCTCGGGCTGACCGAGGGCCCCTTCCACGGGTCGCAGGGCTGGCGGGGCCGGTACGGCGACGCGCCCGTCAACCAGTTCCACGGCGCCGAGCTCATCGCGAAGAAGTGGGGCATCTCCCGGCTCGACATGGAGGAGCTCGCCCTCCGCTCCCACCAGAGGGCGATCCGCGCGATCGACGAGGGGCGCTTCGCGCGCGAGACCGTCGCGTACGGCGACGTCACCGTCGACGAGGGCCCGCGCCGCGACACGACCCTCGAGAAGATGGCCGCCCTCAAGCCGGTCCTGGAGGGCGGCACGATCACCGCGGCCTGCTCCTCGCAGGTCTCGGACGGCGCGGCGGCGATGCTCCTCGCGAGCGAGCGAGCGGTGCGCGAACACGGACTCACCCCGCGCGCCCGCGTCCACCACCTCTCGGTCCGCGGCGAGGACCCCATCCGGATGCTCTCCGCCCCCATCCCGGCGACCGCGTACGCACTGAAGAAGACCGGCATGTCCATCGGCGACATCGACCTGGTCGAGATCAACGAGGCCTTCGCCCCCGTGGTGCTGGCGTGGCTCAAGGAGACCGGCGCGGACCCCGCGCGGGTGAACGTGAACGGCGGTGCGATCGCCCTGGGCCACCCGCTGGGAGCGACGGGCGTCAAGTTGATGACGACGCTGCTGCACGAACTGGAGCGCACGGGTGGGCGGTTCGGGCTCCAGACGATGTGCGAGGGCGGCGGGCAGGCGAACGTGACGATCATCGAGCGCCTGTAGCGTCGACGCTGCCAGAGGGACTCGTACACGTCGCGACGGTGGCCGGTGCGGGCCACGCCCGCGGCGATGTGTCGGCGGTGTCCAACAGTGATTCCCGGCATGGTGCCGCCCGGCCGTGATCCCGCACCCGGGATCAGGCGTGCTACAGTTGCCGACGTTGCAGTTTTGGTACCCATGAACTTTATGTGCGCCTGACGGGAAATGATCCGACGGGCGCATTATTGTTTTTCCGGCTTTCTCCGGATGGGGCCTCTTACCTATCAGGAGATTGACATGGCTACTGGAACCGTGAAGTGGTTCAACGCGGAAAAGGGCTTCGGCTTCATCGAGCAGGACGGCGGCGGCGCCGACGTCTTCGCCCACTACTCCAACATCGCCACCTCGGGCTTCCGTGAGCTCCAGGAAGGCCAGAAGGTCACCTTCGACGTCACGCAGGGCCAGAAGGGCCCGCAGGCGGAGAACATCGTCCCGGCCTGACATCCGGACGCATACCACGCAGCCGGGGCCCGCACCTTCGCGGTGCGGGCCCCGGCTTGTGCTGTCCTCAGGCCCAGGAAGGCTTTCCCGAATGACTCGCTCCGAACGTCCCGCACGCCGGCGACCGGCTACGCGACCCGTCAAGCGCACCGCGAACGAGCCCGCGAAGGGCTCCGCCAAGCGCTCCGGCGGTGCGCGCCGTGCAGCGGCGCCCCCGCAGGAATTCACCCTGCCGGAATCCAGCACGCCCGCCCTGCCCGCCGTCGCGTCGTTCGACGAGCTGGAGCTGCCCGCGGCGCTGCTGAAGACCCTCGGGGCGCAGGGGGTCGTCGCGCCCTTCCCGATCCAGGCCGCCACGCTGCCGAACTCGCTCGCCGGCCGTGACCTGCTCGGGCGCGGACGCACCGGCTCCGGCAAGACCCTCGCGTTCGG
Source organism: Streptomyces sp. NPDC059909 (assembly GCF_042730885.1). NCBI lineage: Bacteria > Bacillati > Actinomycetota > Actinomycetes > Kitasatosporales > Streptomycetaceae > Streptomyces > Streptomyces sp. NPDC059909. Next base: position 263,672 of record NZ_JBHWKX010000002.1, on the reverse strand, counting down.
TCTCGCGCTGCTCGCCCGCACCGCCGGGCGACGAGCCGAGTCCGGAGCCCCGCTCGCCCTGGTCCTCGTGCCCACGCGGGAGCTCGCCCAGCAGGTCACCGACGCCCTCACCCCGTACGCGACGGCTGTCAACCTGCGGCTCGCGACGGTCGTCGGCGGAATGTCGATCACCAAGCAGGCGGGTTCGCTGCGGCGCGGCGTCGAGGTGCTCGTCGCGACGCCCGGCCGGCTCAAGGACCTCATCGAGCGCGGCGACTGCCGGCTCGGCCAGGTGGCGATCACCGTGCTGGACGAGGCCGACCAGATGGCCGACATGGGCTTCATGCCGCAGGTCACCGCCCTGCTGAAGCAGGTGGAGCCGGACGGGCAGCGCATGCTGTTCTCGGCCACCCTGGACCGGAACATCGACCGGCTCGTACGGCAGTTCCTGACCGACCCCGTCGTGCACTCGGTCGACCCGTCCGCCGGCGCCGTGACGACGATGGACCACCACGTCCTCTACGTCGCCGACGAGACGGACAAGAAGGCGGTCACGACGCGCATAGCGGCCCGTGACGGCCGGGTCATCATGTTCCTGGACACCAAGCGGTCCGTGGACCGGCTGGTCAAGCGACTGCTGGCCAGTGGCGTACGAGCGGCGGGCCTGCACGGCGGACGGTCGCAGCCGCAGCGCAACCGCACCCTCGACCAGTTCAAGAACGGCCAGGTCAGCGCGCTGATCGCGACCAATGTGGCGGCCCGTGGAATCCACGTCGACGACCTTGATCTCGTCGTGAACGTCGATCCGCCGATGGACCACAAGGACTATCTGCACCGCGGCGGGCGCACCGCGCGAGCGGGTGAGTCGGGCAGCGTGGTCACGCTGGTCCTGCCGGACCAGAAGCGCGAGATGACCCGGCTGATGTCGGACGCGGGCATCAGCCCGCGCACGGCGATGATCAAGTCCAGCGACGACGAGCTGGCCCGTCTGACCGGGGCCCGCGAGCCGTCGGGAGTGGCCGTCATCATCGAGGTGCCGCAGCCGCAGCAGCCGGCGGCGACGCGGGCGTCGCGGCCGCGCCCGAAGCGCAAGCGCCCGGAGGGCGCTACCGGGGCGGGCGCCCACCGTGCCGAGGGCGCCCGCACGGAGAGCGCCCGTAGCGACGCCGGACGCACCCAGGGCGGGCGTACGCAGGGCGGGCGTACGCAGGGTGGACGTGCCCAGGCCGGGCGCGCACGCTCACGCGGGCGCGCGGCCGGCGGCGGCCAGGGCGGAGCCGGGGGCCGCCGGGCCGCGGCCCAGTAGCCCCGGGCCACCCCGCAACCCCAGGAACAGGACCGACCGGGCCAGGTGACCGACCACCTGGCCCGGCCGGTCCTTCGCTTTGGCGCAGCAGTCGGGGCGCGCGGGGACCTGGCGACCGTAGACGTGCCCCCGTACCAGGGGGTCGTTCTCCAGGATGACGTCCGAGACCTGCCAGAACTCGCTCAGCCGGGGGTGCTGCAAGGCGGCCTCACGGTCGAGCTTGAGTCCTAAGAGCGGCCCGTCGGGGTGGGCGAGTCCCGCGGTCACCAGCGTCGAGGCGGGCGCGGTCCGGCCCACCACGGGACCGACCGGCAGGCGAAGGCCACGTGATCGTCCCACTTGTCCGGCCCCGCGCCCCACGTACCGAAGATCACGTCTATCCATGCGTCGTGCTCCCGGTCGGTGTGGTGGTAGCAGTTCGCGTAGTACACGGCGTGGGGTGCGCCGTCGGCGCAGATGAAGTCCCCACGCCCTCTCGATTGGGGCGTTGCAGCAGTCGCAGGTGAACTCGCGGGTCCGGCGGTCGGGGCCGAAGGCCGGCAGCATGCCGGACATCATGCTCGATGCGCGACGTGACCCCGTGCGCAGAGCTCAGAAGATCCTCAAGCTTTCCGCCTTCGGTTCCAGGAGCGCCGGAGGGCGTGCCAGGGTCGTGCCACGCGAGAACGCCGCCGACGCGTATCCGCGGGCGACTGCGGCCATTCGACGAGGGAGACGCACGTGTTCGGAGCGATGGACCTGGGTACCAAGATCGCCGCGGCTGTCACGATCATCGCTGTCGTCGGACTGGCCGTCGCGGCGATCCGCGTGTTCGGAGCACGGCAGCGGTAGGCCGGCGCCGTGTCCGGCCGGGCCGTCGGCGTGGTGGGACGGGGAACTCCCTTGCCGGGCATGGCGGTTGGTCACCCCGGCGCGGGCAGGGTGCGAAGCGCCTGATCGGCCTCGGACATGACGCGGGCGACGAGTTCCGCGCAGCTGGGCAGGTCCTCGATCACGCCCGCGACCTGTCCGGACGCCATGACGCCGAGGTCGGTGCGGCCCTCGACCATGGACGCCCGCAGGAGCACGGGGGTGTTCGCGGCGAGCAGGACCTGGCTCCAGGACAGGTCCTTGCCGTGTCTCATCGCGAGGCCGTCGCGGACCATCGCGGCCCAGGACAGGCCCGACAGCTTCCTGAAACCGGCGGCGCGGCGGACGGCGTGCAGCAGGGCTCGGGTGCGGCCGGAGCGTTCGAGGGTGGTGACCAGGTCCGTACGGAGCATGCGGTGCGGCAGGCCGTCGACCGCCCTGGTGACGGTGACGTCCTTCACCGACGCCGCCAGATAGAGCGCCTTGACCGCGTCCGGCACCGTCGAGTCCGATGTGAGCAGGAAGCGGGTGCCCATGGCGATGCCCGCCGCTCCGTACGCGAGCGCCGCGACCAGCCCGCGTCCGTCGTGGAAACCGCCCGCCGCGACCACCGGGATGTCCACGGCGTCCACGACCTGCGGCAGCAGGACCGTCGTCGCGACGTCCCCCGTGTGCCCGCCGCCCTCGCCGCCCTGCACGATCACCGCGTCCGCGCCCCACGCGGCGACCTTCTCGGCGTGCCGGCGGGCGCCGACGGACGGGACGACGACGACGCCCGCGTCCTTGAGCTCGGCGATCAGCTCGCGCGAGGGGGCCAGGGCGAACGAGGCGACGCGTACGCCCTCGTCGATGATGATCCGCACCCGCTCCCGGGCGTCCCCGGCGTCGGCGCGCAGGTTCACGCCGAAGGGCGCGTCCGTACGGGACTTGACCTCGCGTACGGCCCGCGTCAGCTCATCGGCGGTCATGGTCGCGGAGGCGAGGATGCCGAGCGCCCCGGCGTTCGCGGACGCCGAGACCAGCCGGGGGCCCGCGACCCAGCCCATGCCGGTCTGGACGATGGGGTGCCGGACGCCGGTGAGCTTGGTGAAGGCGGTCTCCATCAGCCCCTGACCTCGCGGTCGCGCGCGTTGACCGGGTCGATGACCTCGCGGATCAGCCCCAGCTCGGCGGAGGTCGGTTCGCGGGTGTACGGGACGTCGTCGCCGATCACGAGCTCGAAGCCGGTGGCGTCCCGCACCTGGTCCACCGTCACCCCCGGATGCAGAGACGCGAGGCGCATCGAGTGGTCCGGGGTGGCGAAGTCGAACACACCGAGGTCGGAGACGACCCGCGGAAGACGGTGGTAACGGGCCCCGGCCGCGCGGTCGTGACCGACCCCGCTGACCATGTCCACCCTCTCGACGAAGACCCGCGGGGAGTGCCGCGGCACCCAGTAACTGACCGGGTTGTTCAGGGTGTTGACCGGCGCTCCGCGCACACCCAGGAGCTGGCGCTTCGGCCTGGCCCAGTCACCGATGCAGGAGATGTTCTGGTTGCCGTAACGGTCGATCTGGCTTGCGCCCATCATCACGTGCCGCTTGCCGCCGGTGACCATCGTGAGGTGGCGGCGGTACGGCAGCCAGCCCTCGATCGTGCCGTCGAGCCCGACGAGCATCGCCTCGCCGTCCGTGAGCAGCAGATCGGGGGAGAAGGTGCGCTTGGCGAGGCGCGCGCCGATGGACGGGATCAGGCCCATGGGGCTGGCCAGCAGCTCGCCGTTGTCGCGCCAGGCCTCGGCGCAGGCGACGACGCAGTATTCGGAACGGGAGACGGTCACTGCTGCTCCTCGTGCCAGGCCTGGACGGCGCACTGGTAGTCGTGCTCGCTCCTGCCGGACAGGAAGCGGCGGGCGAATTCCTCCCAGGGCGTGGTCGCGTAGAGCTTCTGGAAGGCCTCGTCGCGGGCGTAGTCGGGCGCGCAGGAGGTGAAGTGCGCGCCGTTCGGGGTCTCGACCACGCCGGTGACGCTGTGGCGGCCGATGAGAAGGGTCTGCGGGGCGGCGTCCTTGGTCAGTTCCGCCGTCTCGACGAGCTGTTCGCACGAGACGTACGCGGTGTGGGCCGCCTCGCAGAAGAGGTCGTCGAAGTACGGGTCGGGGCCCAGGTACTGGCCGTTGCCGAGCCGGTCGGCGCGGTTCATGTGGACGAGGGCCGCGTCCAGGCGCAGGGCGGGCACGGCGACGAACTCCTCGCCGTCGTCGTAGGGCGAGGTCACCGTCCGCAGCCCGGGGTTGACCCGCATGACGTCCGAACCGAGCCCGGCCCGCACGGGCAGGAACGGCAGCCGGTTGGCCGCGGCGTGCAGGCCCCACATGAACATGGCCTCGTCGAGCTCCGTCATCTCGAAGGCGCCGCGCTCGCGGGCGCCACGGAAGTTCGGCTCCAGCGGGATCGAATCGAGGGTGGCGAAGGGGGCGACGAGCTTGCGGATGCGGCCGGCGGCGGCGAGGAGGCCGACGTCGGGCCCTCCGTACGAGACGACGGTGAGGTCGGTGATGCCGGTGCGGAGCAGTGCTCTCACCAGGGCCATGGGCTTGCGCCGGGAGCCCCAGCCGCCGATGCCGAGGGTCATGCCGCTGTGCAGCCGCCCGACGATCTCGTCGACGGTCATGGTCTTGTCGGCCACGGCCGATCACGCCTCCTTGTCCTTCTTGTCCTTGTCCTTGTCCTTGCCGAAGGTGTCGCGCACGCGGCCGGCCGTCCCGCTGAGGCCGGCCTCGAAGGTGAAGCCCTGCTCGAAGCGGTAGCTGCGGCGTACGTCGACGGGGTCGATGCCGTTGATGGCGGCTTTGGCCAGCCGGAGCAGATGGCCGTCCTTCCGCGCGATCTCGCGGGCCAGCTCCAGGGCCGCGGCGTGGAGTTCCTCGCGCGGGACGACCTTCCAAACCGAGCCGTGCGCGTGCAGCTCGGCGGCCGTGGCCGTACGAGAGGTGTAGTACAGCGCGCGCATCAGGTGCTGCGGGACGAGGCGGGCGAGATGGGTGGCGGCGCCGAGCGCGCCCCGGTCCAGCTCCGGCAGCCCGAAGGTCGCGTCGTCGGACGCCACGATCGCGTCGGCGTTCCCGGCCAGGCCGATCCCGCCGCCGAGGCAGAAGCCGTGCACGGCCGCGACGACGGGCACCTCGCACTCGTAGACCGCGGCGAAGGCCTCGAAGCAGCCGCGGTTGGCGCCGATCAGGGCCTCGTGACCGGGGTCGCGCTGCAGCTCCTTGATGTCGACGCCCGCGTTGAAGCCGCGGCCATCGGCGGTCAGCACGACGCAACGGATCTCCGGGTCGCGGCCGGCGGCGCGGACGGCGTCGGCGAGGTCGTACCAGCCCTGTACGGGCAGGGCGTTGACGGGCGGGAAGTCGACCGTGACGACGGATATGCCCTTCTCCGGGCCTGAGGTGGAGACACCCATGAGCGGATCAGCTACCTTTCCACCAAACATTTGTTAGGTGATGCTGTGTCAGGAAGGTAGCAGCCGATGGAGCTGGACGGGAGGGTCGCCGTCGTCACCGGCGGCACGCGGGGCGTCGGCGCGGGCATCGCACGGGCATTCCTGACGGCCGGGGCGGAGGTCGTCGTCTGCGCCCGCAGACCGCCGGACGCGCCTGTCGAGGCGGCCGGCCGTGCCGCCCGGTTCGCCCCCCTCGACCTGCGGGACACGGAGGCGGTCGGCGGCTTCTTCGCCGGGATCGGGAGCCGGTACGGGAGGCTCGACGTCCTCGTCAACAATGCGGGCGGGACGCCGTACCGGCTGCTGGGGGAGAGCGGTCCGCAGCGGCACGCACGGGTGGTGGAGCTGAACCTCGTGGCACCGATGACCGCGTCCCTCGCCGCATACGAACTGCTGCGCGCGGCACGGGGTTCCGTCGTGATGGTCGGGAGCGTCAGCGCGACGCGGCCGTCGCCGGGCACGGCCGCGTACGGGGCGGCCAAGGCGGGGCTCGAGAGCCTCGCGCGGTCCATGGCGGTGGAGTGGGCGCCCGAGGTGCGCGTCAACACCCTGGTGCTCGGCATGGTCCGTACGGAGCTGTCCCACCTGCACTACGGCGACGAGGCAGGGGTGGCCGCGGTCGGCCGCACGGTGCCGCTCGGCCGGCTGGCCGAACCGGACGAGATCGGGGACGCGGCGGTCTTCCTCGCCTCGCAGCGGGCGGCGTACGTGACCGGGGCGTCGCTGCTGGTGCACGGGGGCGGGGAGCGTCCCGCGTTCCTGGATGCCGCGACCGTCAACAAGGAGGACTGAGATGACTGCTGGTAGCTGCCGGGGCCGGGTCGTGATCGTGACGGGCGCGGGGCGGGGGCTCGGGCGGGCGCATGCGCTGGCCTTCGCGGCGGAGGGGGCGCGGGTGGTGGTCAACGACCTGGGCGTCGGGCTGGACGGCTCCGGCGCGTCCGGCACGCCCGCGGAACAGGTCGTGGCCGAGATCCGCGCGGCGGGCGGCGAGGCGGTCGCACACGGCGGAGACGTGGCGTCGGGGGAGGGCGCGGCGTCCCTGGTGGCGACCGCGCTCGACGCCTTCGGCAGGCTCGACTCGCTGGTCAACAACGCGGGGTTCCTGCGCGACCGGATGCTCGTCAATCTGGACGAGGACGACTGGGACGCGGTCATGCGGGTGCATCTCAAGGGCCACTTCCTGCCGTTGAAGCACGCCGCGGCGTACTGGCGCGGCGAGTCGAAGGCGGGCCGCGAGGTCACGGCGCGGGTCGTCAACACGTCGTCGGGCGCGGGCCTGCTGGGCTCCGTCGGGCAGGGCAACTACAGCGCGGCGAAGGCGGGGATCGTGGGGCTCACGCTGGTCGCGGCGGCGGAGATGGCCCGCTACGGCGTCCAGGTCAACGCGATCGCCCCGGCGGCGCGGACGCGGATGACGGAGCAGACCTTCGCGGACACGATGGCGGCGCCGTCCCGGGCCGGGGCCTTCGACGCGATGGCCCCGGAGAACGTCTCGCCGCTCGTGGTGTGGCTGGGGTCCGCGGCGTCGGCGGGCGTGACGGGGCGTGTCTTCGAGGCGGAGGCGGGCCGGATCACGGTCATGGAGGGCTGGCGTGCGGGGCCGACTGTGGACCGGGGTGATCGCTGGACGCCTGCGGAGGCGGGGGAGGCGGCGCGGAAGCTCCTCACGGAGGCGGAGCCTTGGCGTCCACCGTACGGGGCGTAGGCCCCGGGCCCCGGAGTGCGGGCCGGGCTCGCCCGGTACCGGCGGGTGGGTCGGTGTGTCCGTCCTCAAACGCCGGACGGGCTTGGTGCGGCTGCTGTCGGTGTGGGGCGGGGCCCCTCCGGCTCGACTCCTGGGGAACCGGCGGGGCGCCGCGCACCGCGGGTTCCCCCTGCGATGCCGCCGGTCCCTGCGGGGCCGACCCTGCACGGCCCCGCCCGGGTGCGTCGCCGGGGGACTCAGCCCTCCAGCAGGATCACTTCCAGCGTCCGCGGCCCGTGGACGCCCTCCACCCGGTCCAGTTCGATGTCGCTCGTCGCCGAAGGACCGCTGATCCACGTCAGCGGGCGGGTCGGATCCAGGCGCTCCAGGCCCTGCGGCACCGAGTCGACGACCTGCTCCGGAACCCGTACGACGCAGATGTGGTGGTCGGGGATCAGGGTGATCCGGCGGCGGCCCTGGGCGGGGCCGCCGTCCAGGACGATCGTGCCGGTCTCGGCGATGGCGATGGCGCAGCCGGTGACGACGCTGTCCGTCGCGTCGAGTTCGGCGGGCGTCGACTCGGCCGAGTCCGAGAGGAGCCGGACGCCTGCCGCCTCCGCGAGCCACTCCTGCGGCAGCCCGTCCGGCGCCACGGCCGTGCGGGCCCCGCGCGCCGCCAGCAGCCGGGCGATCAGGCCCGGCAGTTCGGCGGCGGAACCGCGGTGCACGAGCGCCCGGTAGTCCGCCAGGTTCTCGGCGAGCAGGTCAGCGGTCTGCGCGGGCGTGCGCTCGCCGTGGACCCGCAGGTAGTCGCGTGTGACCGGCACATCCTCCGGTCGCTCGTCGCGTGTCACGTCCGCGAGCGCCCGGCGCACCCGGCCGAGGACCGTGTCTCTGCTGCTCACTTGCCACTCCCTTCACCGCGCGTGCGCTTCCACCAGTCGCGGAACGACTCCGCGGGCACCTCCGGCAGCGCCCGGGTGTCGGTCCAGGCCCGGCCGGGACCCGGCAGCCGCCGCGGGTGCAGCCGGCGGGTACGGGAGGCGAGGCGTTGGGCCGTGCGCAGCGTGCCCGGGTGGTCCAGTGTCCAGCGGGCGGCGCGCATCGCGGCCCGCTCGGCCGCGTGCCCCTTCGCCGGGCGGATGGTGACCTTCGTACCGCCCCGCACCACCTCGCCGCCCTCGACCACCCTTTCCCGAAGATGCACCAGCACCTCGGGGATGTCGATGGCGACCGGGCACACCTCGTAACAGGCGCCGCACAGCGAGGACGCGTAGGGGAGCGAGGCGTCCAGCTCGCTGTCCGTGCCGCGCAGTTGGGGCGTGAGGATCGCGCCGATCGGGCCCGGGTAGGCGGAGCCGTACGCGTGCCCGCCGGCCCGCTCGTACACCGGGCACACGTTCAGGCAGGCCGAGCAGCGGATGCAGCGCAGCGCCTGCCGTCCCACGGTGTCGGCAAGGGCGTCGGTGCGGCCGTTGTCGAGCAGCACCAGATGGAAGGCCTTCGGGCCGTCGCCGTCCGTCGTCCCTGTCCACATGCTCGTGTACGGGTTCATGCGCTCGGCCGTGGAGGAGCGGGGCAGCAGCTGGAGGAACACCTCCAGATCCCGCCACGTCGGCACCACCTTTTCCACGCCGACCACCGAGATCAGCGTCTCGGGCAGGGTCAGGCACATCCGGCCGTTGCCCTCGGACTCGACCACGACCAGGGTGCCGGTCTCGGCGACCATGAAGTTGGCGCCCGAGATCGCGACCTTCGCGCGCAGGAACTTCTCCCGCAGGTGCAGCCGGGCCGCTTCGGCCAGCTCGGCCGGCCTGTCCGTGAGACCCTCCGGGGCCGGGCGGCCCCAGTCCGCCATCTTCTCGCGGAAGATGTCGCGGATCTCCGAGCGGTTGCGGTGGATCGCCGGGACCAGGATGTGCGAGGGCAGATCGTCGCCCAGCTGCACGATCAGCTCGGCCAGGTCGGTCTCGCAGGCGGTGATGCCCGCCTCGGCCAGTGCCTCGTTGAGGCCGATCTCCTGGGTGGCCATGGACTTGACCTTCACGACCTCGGTCTCGCCGGTGGCCCGGACGAGGCCGGTGACGATCCGGTTGGCCTCGGCGGCGTCGGCCGCCCAGTGCACCTGGCCGCCGGCCGCCGTCACAGTGGCCTCCACCTGCTCCAGGTAGTGGTCGAGATGGCGCAGCGTACGGTTCTTGATCGCGGCCCCGGCGGCGCGCAGCTGCGCCCAGTCGTCGAGTTCGGCGACGGCCCTGGCACGCTTGTCGCGGATGGTGTGCGTGGCGTGGCGCAGATTGCCGCGGAGGGTGGTGTTCCGTGTGGACTCGGCCGCGGCCTTCGGAAAGGCAGGCATGCCGAGATACGTGCCGGTGCCGCTCATCGGGGGTCCCCTTCCGTGCTCGCCAGGATCTCGGCGATGTGGACCGGACGGACCGTCGATCCGAGCCGGGTGAGCGTACCGCCGATGTGCATCTGGCAGGAGTTGTCGACCGTGCACACTGCCTCGGCCCCGGTGGAGGCGATGTTGCGGGCCTTGTCCGCGCCCATCGCCGCGGACACGGCGGCGTTCTTGACGGCGAACGTGCCACCGAAGCCGCAGCACTCCTCGGCACCCGGAAGCTCCCGCAGCTCCAGGCCCTTCACGTGCTCCAGCAGCCGCCGCGGCCGGTCGCCGAGACCGAGCATCCGCAGCCCGTGGCAGGTGGGGTGGTACGTGACGGTGTGCGGGTAGTAGGCCCCGACGTCCGTCACCTTCAGCACGTCGACCAGGAACTCCGTGAGCTCGTACGTCTTGGGGACCGCCCGCGCCGCGGCGTCGGCGAGCTCCTGGCCGCGCCCCTCGGCGGCGGCCTTCGCGCCGATGCGCGGGTAGTTGTCGCGCACCATCGCCGCGCAGGAGCCGGACGGCGTGACGACGTAGTCGTAGGCGTCGAACGCGGCGGCGTAGCGGCGCACCAGGGGTTCGGTCTCGTGCCGGTAGCCGGTGTTGAACTGCGGCTGCCCGCAGCAGGTCTGTGCCGGAGGGAAGTCCACCTCGACGCCCAGGCGCTCCAGCAGCGTGACGACCGCCTGTCCGGTGCGCGGGAAGAGCGTGTCGTTGACGCAGGTGACGAAGAGCGCTACCCGCATGGCTGTTCCTCCTTGGCGTCCGCCTGCTGCCCGTCGGCGATGTGGGCCTCGGCCCGCTCCCATACCCGTTGATCACCGGTGGGCTCGTGGCGCCGAAGGGCCTGGGTCTCGCAGAGTAGCTGCCGCAGCTCGGCCACGTCGCCGGACACCGCACCGCCGTACGGGCCTGCACGGGAACGCTGCCGAGCGCCGCGGCCTCGGCCGGGCCCGCCACCACGGGCAGTCCGCACGCGTCGGCCGTCCGCTGGCACAGCAGCTCGTTGTGGGCGCCGCCGCCGATGATGTGCACGGTGTCGACCGCGCGGCCCGAGAGCCGCCGGGCGTCCGCGAGCGCACGCCGGTGGGCCAGGGCGGGCAACTCCAGCACACAGATGCCGCGCACCCCGCAGGAGAAGCTGGACGACGCGGCGCGCGTCCACGAACAGTGTCGGACGGGCCAGGGCTGCAGGCCTGATCCACGGGCCCGGGCCCCAGGGCCTGATCCGCAGGACCCCTGCTAGTCCAGCAGCCGCTTCGTCGCCGCGCGCTGGCGTTCGTTGGAGCCCGTCAGGAAGCGGGTCACGACCTCCAGCTCCTCCGTCGTGAACTCCTCGTAGAGTCCGGCCACTTCGCGCGCCCAGTCGTCGAAGAGCGGCGCCAGCTCCGCGAGCTTCTCCGGGAGGGACTCGATCAGCACCCGGCGCTTGTCCGTCGGGTGCTTCACCCTGCGTACGTAGCCCTTCTTCTCCAAGCGGTCCACGAGGCCGGTCACCGACGCGGGCGCGAGTCCGGAGCGCTCGGCGAGGTCCTTGGCGGTGAGGGCGCCGTGGCGCTGGAGGAGGTCGAGGGTCTTGGTCTCGGTGGGGCCGAGGCCCTGCTTGGCCGCGACCGCCGTGTGGAACGCGACGGATGCCGCGCTGGTGTCTCGGCCGGCGGCGGTCAGGGCGGCGATCACCTCGGCCCGGCGTGCGCTGTCGTCCCTGCTCATGGGGTCAGCCTAGCAAGATATTTCGTTCGGTCGAACGAAGGACTTGTGATCAGTCCTGTCGGCGTGCAAGTCTTTCGTTAGTCCGAACGAAATAAATCCTGGACCCTGGGAGCCCGGATGACCACGACGAGCCTCACCGCCGAACCCTCCGCCACCCTCCATCCACGCCGCTGGGCGGCCGCCGCCGTCATGATGGTCGCCGCACTGATGGACCTCCTGGACGTGACGATCGTCAACGTGGCGATCCCGTCCATGGGTCGCGACCTGGGCGCCTCCGCGAGCGCCCTGCAGTGGACCGTCTCCGCCTACCTGCTCGGCTTCGCCGCGGCGCTCATCGTCTCGGGGCACCTCGGCGACCGGTACGGCCGCAGGATGCTCTTCCTCGCAGGCACCGCGGGCTTCGGCGTGGCCAGCCTGGCCTGCGGAATCGCGCAGAGCCCCGGCCAGCTGATCGCCGCCCGCGCGGTCCAGGGGGTCATGGCCGCCGTCCTCATGCCCCAGGTCCTCGGCTCGTTCCGCACCCTCTTCCACGGCAAGGAGCGCGGCGCCGCCTTCGGGATGTACGGCGCCGTCGCCGGCTTCGCCTCCGCGATCGGGCTGCTGCTCGGGGGCCTGCTCACCGAGGCCGATCTGTTCGGCTGGGGCTGGCGCTCGGTGTTCCTGGTGAACGTGCCGGTGGCCGCGGTGACGTTCGCCGCGGGTCTCGTGCTCGTACCCGCGACGAAGGAGCGCTCGGCGGGCCGCCCGGACGTGCTGGGCAGTCTGGTGCTGGCGGGCGGTCTGGTCGCGATCGTCCTGCCGCTGGTGCAGGGGCACTCCAACGGCTGGCCGGTCTGGGGCTGGTTCTGCCTCGCCGCAGGTCTGTCGGCCGTCGTCGGGCTGGCCGTCGTCGAGGCGCGGCGCCGCGGCGCGGCCGTGCCGCTGCTGCCCGCCCGGGCGTTCCGGCTCCCCGCGTTCTCCGTCGGCGTCGCCGTCCAGCTGCTGTTCGCGGTCGGCATGCAGGGCTTCTTCCTGGTCTTCGCGATCTGGCTGCAGGGCGGCGAGGGCTATACCCCGATGCAGGCGGGACTCGTCACGGTCGCGTTCTCGGTCGGCGGTTTCCTCACCGCCCCGGCCGCCGACGCCTTTGCTGTGAGGCTCGGCCGACTGGTGCTGGTCGCGGGCTCGCTGATGATGGCCGGCGGCTTCGCCTGGGTCTGGTACGCGGTCACGCAGTCCGACGCCACCCACACGGGCGCCTGGCCGCTCGTCCCGGGCCTGGTCGTCGCGGGCGCGGGCCTCGGCTTCCTCGTCGTCCCCCTGGTCAACGTCGTCCTGTCCGCCGTGCCCGCCGAACTCGCGGGCGGCGCCTCGGGAATCTTCTCCACGGCCCAGCAGTTCGGCGGCGCCCTCGGCGCCGCGGTGATCGGCACGGTGTTCTTCGAGCAGATGACCGTCGGCGGTCCGACCGACGCGCTGTCGACGGCGATGCCGTGGGTGGTCGCGGCGTTCGTACTCTGCGCCGCACTCTGCCCGGCCCTTCCTCGCACCGCCGTCAGCCAGGACGCCTAGGGCTGTTCTCAAAGTCCCCTCGTACACCCGCACGTTGTCCCCACCGAATCCGGTTCGAGCCCAGGAGGCCCACCATGTCCGCAAGGAAACTCCGTACCGCATCCCTCGTACTGACCACGCTGCTGGCCGCCCTCTTCACCGCACCGGCGGCGAGTGCCACGCAGGAGCAGGAGCAGGAGCAGGAGCAGGAGCAGGAGCAGGAGCAGGAGCAGGAGCAGGAGCAGACGGCGAGGCCTGCCGTCGAAGTCACCGCAGGCGCCGGTGACTTGGCCGCCCCGAGCACCACCCGACCCGGCCCCGCCACCTTCCGGGTGACCGCCACCGACGCGAAGTCGGGGCACGTGGGGCTGGTCGGGCTCCGCGAAGGCGCCTCGCTCACCGCGTTCCGCGCCGGCCTGCGCAAGGCGTTCTCGGACGACCCCGCCGTGGTCGTCGAGGGCAACCGTGAGGTGACGGCCCAGGCCGAACTGCTCGGCGGGGCCCTGACCCTGCCCGGCAGCCCCGGCTCGTTCAGCCAGGTGCTCCGGCCCGGTGCGTATCACCTGCTCGAGTACCGGGACTTCCAGGACGGCACCCTCCCGACGGGCCAGGAGCGCGTCCGTACACTCACGGTCTCCGGGACCGTGCACGGCAGGCTCCCGACGGCGGAGGCGACGATCGTCTCGCAGACCGTCCCTGGCATCGGCCCGCGCTTCCAGGCGCCGCCCACGCTCCACGCCGGAGAGCCCGTACGCGTCGTCAACACCATGCCCGGACAGGTCAACCAGGCCGTCCTCTACAAGCTCTTCCCCGGGAAGACGGACGCCGACGTGCACAAGTTCTTCACCACGCCGGACTGGAACGACCCGCCCTTCGACCCGTTCGCGAACGTCGGCACCCCGCCGCTCTCGCCCGGCCGCTCCACCGTGATCCAGATTCCGCTCACCCCCGGCGACTGGGCGCTGGTCACCTGGGTCGGCAGCGCGGTGGACGGCAGCAAGCTCGCCGCGCAGGGCATGCACACCGTCATCACCGTCAAGTGAACCGGGAGCGGGGGGGGGGGGGGGGAGGGGGGGGGGGGGGGGGGGGGTTTTGGGGGGGGGGGGGGAGAAGGAACGAGAAGGGGAACCCCGGCACTAACACTCCTCATCGTCCGCACCACCC